>CAZMMH010000501.1:0-1921 GCA_964567315.1 uncultured Gammaproteobacteria bacterium | reverse complement strand
AGGAGGCCTGGGAAGAGGTCACCTTCGAGGAAGTGGAGCGCGCGCCGATTTCGTTTATCAAGCCCGTCCAGGCGACCTGACCGGCGCTGCTCCTCAGCCCTCGCGGGCGTGCCGGACCAGGCGCATGAGGGCCTCGCGCAGGCGAGGGTCTTCGGTGGCCTCGGCCACCTCGGCCAGATGCTCGGTGCTCTGCGGCGAGAGGTTGCGGAGCGGCGGTCGGCGACCGACACGCGGGGCCGGCGGCGCCACCGTCACCGCGATGCGCTGGAGCCGAAGCCCCGCCTTTCGTGACAATTGCGCCTGCAGCATCGGCGCCAGGTAGCGCAGGCGGCTGGCCCAGGCCGGGGAATCGGCGCTCAGCACCAGTTCGCCGTCATGCAGCGCCGCGGCCCGGCAATGCTCCCCGAGGGGCGGCGGCAGGAGCGGGGCGAGCGCGGCCTGCAGGTGCCGCAGCTGGGCGGCCCGGGCCGCCAGGTCGGCGGGCAGGGCCCGCTGCAGCAGGGCATTGAGTTTTGAGGGGCGTCGGGACATGGGCGTGCCGTCAGAACGAACAGCGACATTCTAGACGACCGAGGCAGTGGCAGGAATGAACATCGTATTCTGTTCCAAGGGCGGCGGCCGCCTGCGCATGATCCCGGTGTTGCACCCGGGCCTCGTGCTGACCCTGCTCGTCCTGCTGGCGGGCTTCGGCAGCGCCGTGTTCTATGCCGGCTACCGCACCGCCGGGACGACCGACAACAGCGCCGCCAAGGCCATGGTCGGCCGCCTGCAGGCGGACCTCGCCCACCAGCGCGACCAGGTGCAATCCCTGCGCGACGGCATGCGGGCGCAGATGGATGCCCTCTCCCTGCGTCTCGGCGAGGCCCAGGCCAACGTCATCCGCCTCAATGCCCTCGGCCAGCGCCTGACCAAGATGGCGGGGCTCGACTCCGGCGAGTTCGATTTCAAGGACCCGCCGGCCCAGGGTGGCCCGGTCGACAGCCACGAGACCGACCGGGTAGACGTACACGACTTCTCCAAATCCCTGGCCAAACTGGCCCTGCAGTTGGATGACCGGGAGCAGCAGCTCAACGTGCTCGAGACCCTGCTGATGAGCCGCAACCTCCACCACGAGGTGTTCCCGGCGGGCCGGCCGGTGCGCCACGGCTGGATGTCGTCGCCCTACGGTTGGCGCACCGATCCCTTCAACGGCAAGAAGGAGTTTCATCCCGGCATCGACTTCGCCAACAAGCGGGGCACGCCGATCATCGCCGTCGCCTCCGGCGTGGTGACCTGGTCCAGCAAGCGTTACGGCTACGGCAACATGGTCGAAATCGACCACGGCAACGGCTACGAAACCCGCTACGGTCACGCGGAGAAGCTGCTGGTCAAGGTCGGCCAGACGGTGAAGAAGGGCCAGCCCATCGCCCTGATGGGCTCCACCGGCCGTTCCACCGGCCCCCACGTGCACTTCGAGGTGCGTTTCCACGGCCGTACGGTCAATCCCGCCAAGTACGTCAATACCGCCGCCAACTAAGCCGTCAGCCTTGACGGAACCTTGACCGCGCGGCGCGGTCCCAACTGCGCAACGGCGGGAGATCGGGTATCATTCCGGCCTTTACGCGCAGTCTCAAGGAACACTCCAGCGATGGTCAGTAAACTGCTCAGCAAGGTCTTCGGCAGCCGTAACGAGCGCCTGGTGAAACGGATGCGCCGGACGGTCGAGCGGATCAATGCGTTCGAGCCGGCGATACAGGAGCTGAGCGACGAGGCCCTGCGGGCCAAGACCGGAGAGTTCCGCCAGCGCCTGGCCGACGGCGCCAGCCTCGACGATCTGCTCCCCGAGGCCTTCGCCACCTGCCGCGAGGCGAGCCGGCGGGTGCTCGGCATGCGCCACTTCGACGTCCAGCTGATCGGCGGCATGGTGCTGCACAACGGCAAG
>CAZMMH010000500.1:0-1929 GCA_964567315.1 uncultured Gammaproteobacteria bacterium | reverse complement strand
GCCGATGATCGCCACCACCTTGCGCTCGCTCTGCTCGGCGCGGGCGGCGATGGCCATGCCCAGGGCGGCGCTGATCGAGGTGCTGGAGTGGCCGACGCCGAAGGTGTCGTAGGGGCTTTCGGCACGGCGCGGAAAGCCCGACAGGCCGCCCTTCTGGCGCAGGCTGGCCATCCCGTCGCGGCGTCCGGTGAGGATCTTATGCGGGTAGCTCTGGTGGCCCACGTCCCATACCAGGCGGTCTTCCGGGGTGTCGAAGACGTAGTGCAGGGCGATGGTGAGTTCGACCGTTCCCAGGCCCGAGGCGAGGTGCCCGCCGGTGCGGCCGACGGAGCGGATCAGGAACTCGCGCAGCTCGGCCGCCAGCTCCGGCAGGCGTGCCTCGGCCACGGCGCGCAGTTCGACCGGGGAGTTGATCGTCTCCAACAGCGGGAAGGTGGGCTCTTGGGTCATTTAGGGACACATGGGCGGAAACCGCACATTATCCGTTGCGCGGCCACCCCTTTCAAGAAAACCGGACTTTTCCCCGGCCGCCTGCGGCTCAGGCGTTGCGCTCGACGATGTAGTCGGCCAGGGCCCGCAGCAGGTCGGCCCGCTGGTCGAACGGCGCCAGGCTGGCATGGGCCTCGGCGACCAGCTCGCGGGCCCGTTCACGGGCGCCGTCAAGCCCGAGCAGGGCGGGGTAGGTGGGCTTGTTCAGGGCCCGGTCGGCGCCCTGGGCCTTGCCGAGGGTGGCGGTGTCACCCACCTCGTCGAGAATGTCGTCGCGGATCTGGAAGGCCAGACCGATGCACTTGGCGTAGTGGTCGAGCCCGGCCACCTGGGCCGGGTCCACCTCCTCCGCGGCCAGGACGGCCAACTGTGCACAGGCACGGATCAGGGCGCCGGTCTTGTGGATGTGCATGTCCTCGAGCTGGGCGATATCCAGGCTTTGGCCCACGGCGGCGAGATCGATCGCCTGGCCCCCGGCCATGCCGCGGGAGCCGGAGGCGAGGGCCAGGACCTCCACCATCTGCAGGCGGCGCGCGGGCGCCGCCTGCAGCTCGAGGTCCTGGATCAGGACCTGGAAGGCCAGGGTCTGCAGGGCATCGCCGGCCAGGATCGCGGTGGCCTCGTCGAAGGCCTTGTGGCAGGTGGGCTTGCCCCGGCGCAGGTCGTCGTCGTCCATCGCCGGCAGGTCGTCGTGGACCAGGGAGTAGGCATGGGTCAGCTCCACCGCGCAGGCGGCGGCGTCGAGCCGTTCTTCCTCCAGGCCAAGGGCATGGCCGGCGGCATAGACGATGATCGGGCGGACCCGCTTGCCGCCGTTGAATACGGCGTAGCGCATGGCGCTGTGCAGGCGCCCGGGGTGCAGGTCGGCGGGGGGCAGGCGGGCGTCGAGGGCGGCGTCCACGCGCGCGCGGCAGGCTTCGGCGTAGGTCTTGAGCACCGGCTACTCCTCGTCCGGCCGGAACGGTGCGAGCTCGCCGGCGTCGCCCTTCTCCAGCAGCTGCTGGACCTTCTGTTCGGCATCGCGCAGGGCCTGCTGGCAGCTGCGCGTCAGCTCGACGCCGCGCTCGAAATCGCGCAGGGAATCCTCCAGGCTGGTCTCGCCCGCCTCCATACGCTCGACCAGTGCCTCCAGTTCGCCGAGGGCGGTCTCGAAGTCGAGAGTTTCCTGCTTTTTCTTTCCGGCCATGTACGGGTTCCGTGGGTGCGGTTGGCGGCTAACGTTACCGCAGCGGAGGGGGCGGTTCAATTTCCCTGATGGCCGCGGGTTGTTGTATTCGGCCGGCGCCGCGACTATGGTAAGGCGGCGTTTAGACTCGATCTAAGGCCAGCCGGTGCGGCGCGTCCGCGTCCGGAGGAATTTCACCCTAACCACAAGGGGAGATGTGAGCATGGAACTGAAAGGCAGCAAGACCGAGGAGAACCTGAAGGCCGCGTTTGCGG
>CAZMMH010000499.1:0-1931 GCA_964567315.1 uncultured Gammaproteobacteria bacterium | reverse complement strand
CAATATGGGCGACCCGCACCGCAACTTCGTCGACTTCGCCCACGTGCCGGTGGTCAAGGCCCTGACCCGCATGCCGGTGTGCATCGACCCGTCCCACTCGGTGGGCTCCCGCAGCCGGGCGCCGGACGGGCTGCTGGACATCTTCCACGTCACCGCCCAGGGGGTGGTCGCCGGGGCCAACATGATCCTGGTCGACTTCCATCCGCACCCGGCCAAGGCCCTGGTGGACGGACCGCAGGCCCTGACCCTGGACGAACTGCCCTACTTCCTGGAAGACGTGCGTATCGCCCGCGAGGCCTACGAGCAGCGCCAGGCACGTATCGGCGCCATGCTGCCGCGCTGAAGCGGGAATGGGCGGGGCTCAGGGCCCGGCCACCGCCTGTTCCTGCTCACGCAGCCGATTGAGGTAGCGGTAGAGGGTCCGCTCGGAGACGCCCAGCTCACGGGCGGTGGTGGCACGGTGGCCGCCGCAGCGCTCCAGGGTCGCCAGCACCTCCTCCAGCGCCATGCGCCCGCCGCGCCGGTCGAGCAGCGGCCGGGCCGAACCGAGGACCTCGGTGCCCAGCGGAGCGCTGCTCTCGAACACCAGATGTTCCGGACCCAGGGCCCCGCCGCAGGCGAGGATCACCGCGCGGCTGAGGATGTTGCGCAGCTCGCGCACGTTGCCGGGGTAGTCGTACTCCAGCAGGCTCTCGATCACCGCCGGCTCCAGGGGAATGTGCCGGTCCCCATCCTCGATCCGGCCCAGCATCTCCTCCGCCAGCTTCGGAATGTCGTCCTTGCGCTCGCGCAGCGGCGGCACCTGCACCGGGAAGGCGGAGAGGCGGTAGTAGAGGTCCTTGCGCAGGCTGCCCTCGGCCACCATCGCCTGCACGTCGCGGTTGGTGGCGGCCACCACGCGCACGTCGATGCGGATGTATTCGGTGCCGCCGAGACGGCGGATGGTGCCGCTCTCCAGGGCCCGCAGCAGCTTGGTCTGCAGTTCCAGCGGCAGTTCGCCCAGTTCGTCGATGAACAGGGTGCCGCCGTGAGCCGCCTCGAACAGTCCCTTCTTGCGCGCGTTGGCCCCGGTGAAGGCGCCCTTCTCGTAGCCGAACAGCTCACTCTCGATCAGCTGCCCGCCGAGGGAGCCGCAATCGACGACCACGAAGGGCCCGCCGGCGCGGCTGGAAAAGTGGTGCAGATACTGGGCAACACACTCCTTGCCGGCGCCGCTCTCGCCCAGCAGCAGCACGGTGGTCTGGGTCGGCGCCACCCGCTGCAGCAGGCTGGTCATCTGCAGAAAGGCCTTGGAACGCCCCACCAGCTGCACCTGATCGGCGTAGGCCTGGCTCACCGGAAAGACGTATTCGCCGACGTAGAGCACCTTGCCCTCGTCGTTGAGGATCGGCGCCACCTGCAGCTGCACCCGCTCCTCGCGGCCGTTGCGGTCGTAGTGGACGTGGATCACCTGCTGTGCCTGGCCGGTCTGGAACACCGACTCCTGGGGACAGTGCTCGCCATGATGGCTGCACGGCAGGTTGGAGTGATGGGAGACTTCGTAACAGTAGCGGCCGACCACGTCGTCCTGGCTGGTGCCGTAGCGGCTGCAGTAACGCTGGTTGGCGGCAACGATCCGGAAATCGCGGTCGATGACCACGAAGGGATCGGGCAACATATCGATAATCTGTTCGCAGCTCGGCTTGGTCATCCTCACCTCGGCCCTGTCAGATGACAGGGAATGTCATGCCAGGAGCTGACATCCTGACATGACACCCCCTGTCGGTCAACGCATCGTTGACAGGCCTGACAGGCCTACTTCAGCTTCATGATGCCGAGCGCCTTGAGGATGTACTTCTCGTACAGCGGCTCGCTGGAACCCTTCTTCATCTTGTTGATGAAGTACTTCTCGAAGGCGATCTTGGCCAGGTGTACCCACTTGCCCTTCTTCA
>CAZMMH010000498.1:0-1932 GCA_964567315.1 uncultured Gammaproteobacteria bacterium | reverse complement strand
CTCCACCGCGGGCGGCGCCTTCCTCGAGTTCCTCGAGGGCAAGACCCTGCCGGCGGTGGCGATGCTGGAAGAGCGCGCCAAGTAATCAACTGAGGCCGGGCGCGGCCGGGTGAGCCGCCGCGCCCGAGCTGGAGTAGTCACCGCGTGAGCATGAGACGAACCAAGATCGTCGCCACCATGGGGCCGGCAACCGACGACCCCAAGGTACTCGACGAGATCATTACGGCGGGCATGGACGTTGCCCGTGTCAACTTTTCCCACGGCAGTCACGAAGAACACATCCACCGGGTCGAGACCCTGCGCAACCGGGCCCGTGCCCACGGCCGCCAGGTGGGCGTGCTGGTGGACCTGCAGGGGCCGAAGATCCGCATCGACCGCTTCAAGGAGCACCGGGTGCAGCTCGCTGAGGGGGATACCTTCATCCTCGACGCCGCCCTCGATCCCAATGGCGGCGACGCCGAGCGGGTCGGCATCGCCTACAAGGAGCTGCCCAACGACGTCAAGCGCGGCGACACCCTGCTGCTCGATGACGGCCGTATCGTCTTCTGGGTCGACAGCGTCGAGGGCGCAGAGATCCGCTGCCGCGTCACCGTCGGCGGCGAGCTCTCCGACAAGAAGGGCATCAACCGCCAGGGCGGCGGCCTTTCGGCCCCGGCCCTGACCGACAAGGACCGCGAGGACATCAAGTGTGCGGCGGCCATGCAGGCCGACTACCTTGCGGTTTCCTTTCCGCGTACCGCCGACGACATCCATGAGGCGCGCGAGCTGCTGCGCGAGGCCGGCGGCCACGGCGGCATCGTGGCCAAGATCGAGCGTTCCGAGGCCCTGGAGGTGATCGAGGAGATCATCGCCGCCAGCGACGCCATCATGATCGCCCGCGGCGACCTGGGCGTGGAGATCGGCGACGCCGAGCTGCCGGCGGTGCAGAAGCGCCTGACCAGCATGGCCCGGACCATGGACCGGGTGGTGATCACTGCGACCCAGATGATGGAGTCGATGATCCAGAACCCGATCCCCACCCGCGCCGAGGTTTTCGACGTGGCCAACGCGGTGCTCGACGGCACCGACGCGGTGATGCTCTCGGCCGAGACCGCCACCGGCAAGTACCCGGCCAAGGCGATCGCGGCGATGGAACGCATTTGCCTCGGCGCCGAGAAGCAGCGTGCCACCAAGATCTCGGACCACCGCATCAACACCCGCTTCCGCCGCACCGACGAGGCCATCGCCATGGCGGCGATGTATACCGCCAATCACCTTGGGGTTAAGGCGATCGCGGCGCTGACCGAGTCCGGCAGCACGCCGCTGTGGATGTCGCGCATCAGCTCCGGTATCCCGATCTACGCCTTGACGAGCCACGTGGAGACCCGTAGAAAGGTGACGCTTTACCGCGGTGTCTACCCGGTGAGCTTCGAAGTCGAAACCACCGACCATGCGATGGTCAACAAGGAGGCGATCGACGAGCTCATGCGTCGCGGTGCGGTGCGCAAGGGCGACCTGGTGATCATCGCCAAGGGCGACCTGATGGGCGCACACGGCGGGACCAACGCGATGAAGATCGTGCGGGTGGGCGAGCTGGCGACCGACGCCGACAGCGCCCGCTGAGTGCGCGGTCCGCGCGAGACGGAGCAGTTTTGGGGAAGCCGCGGCGGCCGCCGCGGACTGAGACGACAAACAAGTTTTTCTGACTCACTCTGAGGAGGTTGAAATGGCCCTCGTATCCATGCGCCAACTGCTGGACCACGCCGCCGAGCACGGCTACGGTCTGCCCGCGTTCAACGTCAACAACATGGAGCAGGTGCATGCCATCATGCAGGCCGCCGACGCGGTCGACAGCCCGGTGATCCTGCAGGGTTCCGCCGGTGCCCGTTCCTACGCCGGCGAGCCCTTCCTGCGCCACCTGATCTCGGCCGCGGTCGAGATGTACCCGAACAT
>CAZMMH010000497.1:0-1932 GCA_964567315.1 uncultured Gammaproteobacteria bacterium | reverse complement strand
GGGTGGCGATGACCACGTCGAAGTCCATATTGCCTTCCTTGATGGAGGCAGCGAGGTCGTCGAAACCGATGATGTCGGCGCCGGCCTCCTTGGCGGCATCGGCGTTGGCACCCTGGGCGAAGACCGCCACGCGGACACTCTTGCCGGTGCCGTTGGGCAGCACGGTGGAACCACGCACCACCTGATCCGACTTGCGCGGATCGACGCCCAGGTTGACCGAAACGTCGACGGACTCCTTGAACTTGGCCGTGGCCAGCCCCTTCAGCAGGGCCAGCGCCTCGTCCAGCTCGTAGGCCTTGCCGGCCTCAATTTTTTCGCGCATCGCGCGCACACGCTTGGTAAGTTTTGCCATGATTTAGACCCCCTCGACATCAAGACCCATGCTGCGGGCGCTGCCCGCAATCGTCCGCACCGCCGCGTCCATATCGGCCGCGGTCAGATCGGGCATCTTGGTCTTGGCGATCTCTTCCAGCTGCTCACGGGTCACCTTGCCCACCTTCTTGGTGTTGGGGGTGCCGGAACCGGACTGGATCCCGGCGGCCTTCTTCAGCAGAATCGCGGCCGGCGGGGTCTTGGTAACGAAGGTGAAGCTGCGGTCGCTGTAGACGGTGATCACCACCGGCAGCGGCAGGCCCGGCTCGACGCCTTGGGTCTGGGCGTTGAACGCCTTGCAGAAATCCATAATATTGAGACCATGCTGACCCAGCGCCGGACCCACCGGCGGACTGGGGTTGGCCTGGCCGGCCTTGACCTGCAGCTTGATGTAAGCCGTGACTTTCTTTGCCATTGTCTACTCCTGTGGGTGCAAGCGCCTTGCGGCTCCCCTGTGTTACGAATTTTGAATTCTTAATGTTGAGTTCCGGCGCGCCGCACAGCGGCGCAACCTTAATTCAAAATTCAACATTCATAATTCAAAATTCCGAAGGTCAGCCCTTTTCCACCTGCCCGAACTCGAGATCGACAGGGGTCGAGC
The DNA here is from genome assembly GCA_964567315.1 of uncultured Gammaproteobacteria bacterium. GTDB lineage: Bacteria > Pseudomonadota > Gammaproteobacteria > CAZMMH01 > CAZMMH01 > CAZMMH01. The sequence goes on along the minus strand of CAZMMH010000497.1, from coordinate 959 downwards.
GGCCGAATATGGACACCGCCACCCGCAACCGGCTCTTTTCGTAGTCGACGTCCTCGACCACGCCATTGAAGTCGTTGAACGGGCCGTCGGTGATGCGCACCACCTCGCCCACCTCGAACAGCACCTTGGGACGCGGCTTCTCCACACCCTCCTGCACCCGCTGCAGGATTGCGTCGGCCTCCTTGTCGCTGATCGGCGCCGGTTTGTCCGAGGTGCCGCCGATGAAGCCGAGCACCTTCGGCACATCCTTTACCAGGTGCCAGGTCTGTTCGTTCATCTCCATCTGCACCAGCACGTAGCCGGGGAAGAACTTGCGCTCACTGCGCCGCTTCTGCCCCTCGCGCATCTCCACCACCTCTTCGGTGGGGACCAGTATCTCGCCGAACATGGCGTCCAGGCCGCTACGTGCGACCCGCTCCGTCAAGGACCGCTTGACGTGATGCTCAAACCCCGAATAGGCATGTACCACATACCAACGCAACGCCATGCAGCTAACTCCCTTGACCGGTCAAATGCTGAACGGCCCAAAACAGGAACATGTCCAGCAGCCAGAGCAGGATACCCACCACCGTCACCATGCCGATCACCAGCATGGTGGTCTGCATGGTTTCGGCGCGGCTCGGCCAGACGACCTTGCGCACCTCGGTGCGCGAGTCGGCCAGAAAGCCCCAGGCCATCCCGCCGAGGCGGGTCCGGGCGGCAATCGCCACCGCCAGGCCCATCGCGACCAACAGGCCGAGGACGCGCATCCACAACTGGGCCACGTCCTGATACCAGTAAAACGCGACGATCGCGCCGAACAGCACCACGAGGGAAATGCCCAGCTTGACGCTGTCGAGTTTGGATACCTGTTCCGTTTCTGCCTTGGCGCTACTCATGCCCCTGCTCTAACCTCTGCGGCGCCGAGGCGCCGCAACAAGAAATGGCAGGCCAGGAGGGAATCGAACCCCCAACCTGCG
>CAZMMH010000496.1:0-1932 GCA_964567315.1 uncultured Gammaproteobacteria bacterium | reverse complement strand
GCGAAATAGCCGGGGCGGCCGTCGCCGCCGACGAAGTCGCGCAGGGTGGTGCCGCCCTGGGCGATGGCCTCGCCCAGCACCGTCTTGATCGCCGCGGCCAGGCGGACGTAGCGGGCGCGGCCGATGCCGCCAGCGGGGCGGTCCGGGCGGATGCCGGCGCGGAACAGCGCCTCCGAGGCGTAGATGTTGCCCACGCCGACCACCACCTTGCCGTCCATGATGAAGGGCTTCACCGCGGCGCGCCGGCCGCGGGACAGCCGGTAGAGCCGCTCGCCGTCGAAGGCGTCGTCCAGGGGCTCGGGGCCGAGCGCGCGCAGAAGTTCGTGTTCCAGGGGATCGCCGCGGCTCCAGAGCACGGCGCCGAAGCGGCGTGGGTCGGTCAGGCGCAGGGCATGGCCACCCGCCAGCATCAGGTCGAAGTGGTCATGCTTGCCCACGGGGGCATCGGCCGCCACCAGCCGCAGGCTGCCGGACATGCCCAGGTGGACGATCAGGCTGCCGCGGTCGAAGCGCAGCAGCAGGTACTTGGCGCGCCGCTCCACCGCGCGGATCACCTGGCCGGTCAGCCTCTGTTTCAGCCCGCGGGGCACGGGCCAGCGCAATTGCTTCTGGCGTACCACCACGTCGGCCACACGTTGGCCCTGGACGTGGGGCGCGATGCCGCGCCGGGTGGTCTCGACCTCGGGCAGTTCGGGCACGGAGGGCTCAGTGCTCTGCGGGCGGCGTGTTGCCGGTCGCGGCCGGCCTGTCTTCGTCGCCGCTCGCCTGTTTCTCGCTGGGCAGGGCCAGCAGCCGGGCCTTGGCGTTTGCGCTCAGGTGGTACTCGATGCCGAGCTCTGGCCGCGCCAGGACCAGCTCCGGTTGGTAGGCGGTGATGCGGAATGCGAGCGGCACCTTGTCGGCGGTGGTGGTGATGCGCACCGTGCCCAGGGACTTGGCGGCGTGGTAGGCGCGCAGCGTGATCGCCTGGGCCTGCTGCCAGTTCTGCGCCAGGGCCACCAGGCGGTCGCTCTCGGGCTGCTTGGCCGCACCCTCTTCACGCCAGCCACCGTCCTTGGGGGCACGGCTCAGGGTCAGGCCGGGAAGCTCGATGCGGCTCGGCTTGGCGCCCGGCGGCAACAGCCCCGGCCGTACCAGGCCGGTCCAGCCGCCGCTGAGGAAGTACCAGGCGATGTCGTCCACCAGGTAGACCGTGTCGCCCACCCGCAGGTAGCGGCTGCGGTCCACCGGATCCACGTCGCCGAAGGCGAAGGCCGTGCCGTCCAGCCGGAGCACGGCCTTGGCCGGGTCGAGGCCGAGGTTCTTCAGCTTCACCGCCGAGACCGGGTAGCTGCGGTGGGCCTCGGCGCGGGCCACGCCGAGCAGGCCCTGGACCTTGAAGGCGTTGGCGTAGAGGGGCTTGGGTGCGGTCATCCGCCACTGCTTGCCCTCGCGCGCCAGTACCACCTTCGGCTGGCCGGGGCGGTCGATCTCGATGTGCGCGATGTTGTCGGCGTCGAGGGCGCTGATGCGCTTGGGGCTGGGCTTCTTCACCCCGGGCTGGTAGATCGCCAGGGCCGCCAGGGCCGCCACGGCGACGACCAGGCCAAGGTTGAGCAGGCTGCGTGAATTCACTACACCGGGTCCTTCACGGGTTTGGTTGCTGTCATTCTAGCCCCGCAGGGGTGTGGCCTACACCGGGTCCGCCGGGGATGGTAGCCTTTGGACCTCAATCCGCCGAGCCTGTTCCATGGATCCCCTCGCCCTGCCGCTCCAGTTTCCGCTGCTCGCCGCCCTGCTGGTGGGGCTGTTCAGCGTGGTCCACTGCCTGGGGATGTGCGGCGGGATCATGGGCGCGCTCACCTTCAGCGTGCCGCCGCCGGTGCGCCACAACCGTCCCTGGATGATGGTCTACCTGCTGGCCTACAACATGGGCCGGATCGCCAGCTACGC
>CAZMMH010000495.1:0-1935 GCA_964567315.1 uncultured Gammaproteobacteria bacterium | reverse complement strand
CGCACCAGCTCGGCACACTTGTAGGCGGCGATGCCGCCGGTGATCCCCAGCACCACCCGTCTGTCACAAAGACCGCTCATGGCCGCATTGTAGCCGCAAAGGCGACGCCGCAGAATCGAACGTCCGCGGTTGCAGCCCCTCACGCGCCGGCCAACAATTCAAGCTCCGCCGCCAGCGAACGCCGACCCAGTGATGCTCCCGCAACCGTCCGCCGCCATCCGCCGTGCGCTCCAGCTCGCCTTTTGGCTGGCACTCGCCGGCGCCTGGCTGTTCTTCACCTGGGGTCGCGATTTCGGCGGCGAGGGCGACGCCGCCACCTATCTGCTGATGGCCGACTGGTTCTCGCCCTGGCGTGGCCACGACGCCCTGGCCACCGGAATGATGGCCGGCTCACCGCTGCCTCCCCTGTACCCGTTGCTGCTCGGACTGGTGGACGGCGGCAGCCACGTGGTCAACGCACGCGTCGTCACCACCCTCTGTCTGCTCGGCGAGTTCTGGCTCTACGGCCGCTGGCTGGCCCTGCAGGGTCTGGCGCCCTGGCAGCGGTTCGCGGCCGTCGGCCTCTTCGCTCTGCTGCCCCTCACCCTGACCCTGGCCCAGGAGATATTGAGCGAGAACCTCTACCTGGCACTGAGTCTCGCCAGCCTCACGGCCGCCACCATGGCCGAACGCACGGATGCCGACCGGCGGGGCTGGCGGCTGGCTGCCTTCGCACTTGCCGGCCTGGCGGCGACGACCCGCAGCATCGGCTTGGTCCTGGTGGCGGCGCTGCTCATCCAACTGGCGCGGCGGCCGCGGCGGGATTGGCCCCTGCTGCTCGCGGCGACCCTGCTGCCGTCGATCGCATGGTGGCTGATCCACTACGCCTGGGGCTTCTCCGCCGAATACCAGACCGCCTTCGTCGCACGCTGGCTCGCCCATGGCAACGAGCCGGGCAGCGCCCTGCTGAGCATGATGAGCGACGACCTGCGGGCCCTCGCCAGGGCCTGGCTCGGCGCCTTCTCGCTGTTTCCCGGCACCGTTCAGCCCGTGCTTGCAGGCATACTCGGCGCCTTCGCCCTCGGCGGCCTGGCGCTCCGCGCGCAGGAACGCCGCACGGACGCCCTCTACGTCTTCGGCTATCTCGCCGTCCTGGTCGTGTGGCCCTATCCGGAACACGCCCAGCGCTTTCTTTACCCGGCCATGCCGCTGCTGCTGTACCACGCCCTGGACGCCGGCACGCGCCTCGCCGGGCAACGACTGGCGGTACCGCTCCTGTTGGCGCTCGCGGCCTCCATCAGTCTGCCGTCGAGTCTCTTCGTCGGCCAACGCTTCTGGAGCAGCCTCGACCTGCCCTATGCCGACTTCACCCACACGCGCCGCTGGTACACCCGCGCGAGTCTCGCTGCGGCCATCAGCGACGCCCGCGACCGCAGCGCGCTGCGCCGATCGCTGCGCGACGTGCGCCGGCACGTACCCGCCGGTGCCTGCGTCTTTTACCTGCGGCCCCAGGACCTGATCCTGCTCGGCCGGCGCATGGCCTACGCTCCGCCGCCCCCCGCCCTGCCGGACACGCTGGCCGCGCCCGCCCTGAGGCGCTGCGACTATTTCCTCCTCACCGCCTTCACCAACGACCAGTCGCCGCTGCCCCTCTACCCCCTGCAGCGCCTGGGCAAGGGCGTGCGCGCGCTGGCGATCTATCGTCAGCGACCGGACGGCGGGCCGACCGTGGCGATCCTGGCCCACCGTCCGCGGGCACACTAGCCCCGCAGCCAGCTTGAGTACCGCGGGCCCCCGCCCTACCATCGACGCTGCAAGGATGCACCGACACAGGGGATGTGAGCATGCCGATCAGCGACTGGCCGGCCGCGGAGCGCCCGCGGGAGAAACTCCTCGCCCGCGGCCCGGAGGCCCTTTCCGACGCCGAACTGCTGGCGATCTTTCTGCGCACCGGGG
>CAZMMH010000494.1:0-1940 GCA_964567315.1 uncultured Gammaproteobacteria bacterium | reverse complement strand
GATCGGGCGGCAGCGAATCACCGAGCCGCTGATCAGCGGCACCGGGGTGATCACCAGCACGTCCACCGGGTCGCCGTCGTTGGAAAGGGTGTGCGGCACATAGCCGTAGTTGCACGGGTAGTGCATGGCCGTGCTCATGAAGCGGTCGACGAACATGGCCCCCGTCTCCTTGTCCACCTCGTACTTCACGGGGTCCGCGTGGGCAGGAATCTCGATGATGACGTTGATGTCGTTGGGAACATCCTTGCCGGAGTCGACTCGGTCCAGGTTCATGGGCTCACCTCACAGGAAATCGAGGCGCAATTATACCGACCCGGCCCCTGCTCCCGCCATGCATGGCCCGGGACCACCTTTCCCGTGGCCGGCCCGGCGCCCGTGGACCGCCGAGGTCCGGGGCGGGCACTTGCGTCACGGCGCCATCCTGCGTAACGTGCCGGCGTTCCCGGTCGTCGCCCATGCCCATGCCGTCAGCCCAGCAGCCAATTGGTGTCTTCGATTCCGGCCTCGGCGGACTTTCCGTGCTGCGTCACCTGCGGGAAGCGCTGCCCGCCGAGGCACTGCTCTACGTTGCCGACAGCGGCTATCTGCCCTACGGCGGCCGCAGCGCGGAATTTGTCCGCGAACGGGCCGTCGCCGTGGCCGAATCCCTGCTGGAACGGGGTGCCAAGGCGCTGGTCATCGCCTGCAACACCGCCACGGCGGCGGCCGCCGAGACCCTGCGCGCGCGCTTCGACCTACCCATCGTCGCCATGGAACCGGGGCTCAAGCCGGCCGTGCGCCAGACCCGCAGCGGCGTGATCGGTGTGCTCGCCACCGAGGGCACCCTCGGCAGCGACCGTTTCCGCCGGCTGGTGGAACGCCATGCGGGCGGCGTGCAGGTGGTGACCCGGCCCTGTCCGGGCTGGGTGGAACAGGTGGAGCGGGGCCGGTTACACGGGCTGCAGGCGCGTAAACGGGTGGCCCGCCAGCTCGAGCCGCTACTGGCGCGCGGGGCCGACACCCTGGTGCTCGGCTGTACCCACTTCCCCTTTCTCGCGCCGCTCATCCGCGAAATCGCCGGCCCCGGCGTTACGGTCGTCGATACCGGCCTCGCGGTCGCCCGCGAACTGAAACGGCGCCTGGAGGGCATCGGCCTGCTGGCGCAACGGCGGGAGGCACCCGCGGTCACCTTCCTCACCAGCGGCAACCCGGCGACGGTGGGGGCGGCGATGGCCCGGCTTTGGGGAGAGCCGCTCACCGCGCTGCCGCTGTCCAGGCCGGGCCGCGCCGGCTCGCGCTGACGGCGGACCCTGACAGGGGGCCGACGGGGCGTTACCCTGTCGCCCCAACAGAGGAGCCCTCCCATGAAGGTCCTGGTCGATTTCACCATCGTTCCCCTCGGCGTCGGCGTCTCGGTCTCCGCCTATGTCGCTGCCTGCGAGCGCATCCTGGCCGAGGCGGGCGTCGACTACGCCCTGCACGCCAACGGCACCAACATCGAGGGTGAGTGGGAGACGGTCTTCGCCGCGGTGCGCGCCTGCCACGAAAAGGTTCACGCTATGGGGGCGCCGCGCATCTTCAGCACGCTCAAGGTCAATACGCGTACGGACCGGGAGCAGAGCCTGGCGGACAAGGTGGCGAGCGTGGAGGAGAAACTGGCCGGGCAGTGAGACGGCCAACCGCTGGGGCCCCGACGAAAAGGCAAAAAAAAAGGCCGGCACAAGGCCGGCCCAGATGGCGTACGAGGGGAGCCTCGGAGGCCCCCTTCTTGTTGTTGCGCCCTTTAGAGTAGCACCACAATCAGCAGCGCCACGATGTTGATGATCTTGATCAACGGGTTCACCGCGGGACCGGCGGTGTCCTTATAGGGGTCGCCGACGGTGTCGCCGGTGACCGCGGCCTTGTGGGCCTCGCTGCCCTTGCCGCCGAAGTGGCCGTCCTCGATGTATTTCTTGGCGTTG
>CAZMMH010000493.1:0-1941 GCA_964567315.1 uncultured Gammaproteobacteria bacterium | reverse complement strand
AGGGGCGCAGGTAGGCCTCGGTGCGGAAGACCTCGTGGCCGCTGGCGTCGAAGAACACCAGGGTGGGGGTGAACTGCACCCCGAGGGCATGGGCCCACTGGGCCGCCGAGAGCTGCTTGCCGCCGGGGGTCAGCAGCGGCTGCCGCGAACGAATGTCCAGCACCGCCACGTCGAAGCGTCCGAGCAGGGCCCGCGACTCCGGGCGCTGCAGGAAGTCCAGGTGGTATTCGTCGCAGACCCGGCACTCCGCCTGCTCGAACATCACCAGCAGGGGCTTGTCCCCGGGCCGCCGCTGCAGCACGTAGGGCGGATGCAGGAACGAGGGCTCCTGGTGCAGGCGGCCCGTCACCTTGCGCGGCGAGAGCTTCTCGTAATAGTCGAGGAAGCTGCCCGGCTTGTGCTCGCCGACGAACTGCAGGGCGGCGAGGAACTTGGGCGGCGCATAGTAGCCGTTGATCCGCAGCACCGGCTTGCCGTCCTTGCCCAGGAACAGCAGGGTCGGGGTGAACTGCACCCGCAGCCCCTTGGCGAAGGCCTTTTCGGTCTGGCTGACCCCGTCCATGCCGGTGAGCTCGCGGTCGCCCCACAGGTTCACCGCGATGACGTCGAAGTGGGCCCGGGTATAGTCGCTGATCTCGCGGTCGGCGAAGTTGGTCTGGACCATCCGCAGGCAGTAGGGGCAGCCGTCCTGATAGAAATAGAGCAGCACCTGTTTGCCGGCATGGCCCGCCTCGGCCACGTCGTCACGCAGGTCGAGGAAGGAGTTCTTGAACCAGGCGGGCTGTTCGACGTAGCCGGGGTTGACCATGCCGGGCGCCAGACTCGTGCCGTCGGCGGCGGCGGGCTCCGCCGCCGACAGGGCAGGCAGCCAGGCAGCGAGAATCAGGGCGACAAGCAGACGAAGAGTGCGGTTGATGTTCATCGGATCCAGACCGTTTTTGGGTTGACGAATTCACGAATACCGAGCTCGGAGAGCTCGCGGCCGTAGCCGGAATGCTTGATCCCGCCGAAGGGCAGGCGTGGATCACTCTTGACCATACCATTGACGAAGGCACATCCGCACTGCAGGCGTCGCGCCAGACGCTCGCCCCGCGCGGGGTCTCCGGTCCACACGCTGCCACCGAGGCCGAAGCGGCTGTCGTTGGCGATGCGCAGGGCATCGGCCTCGTCGCGGGCACGGATGACGATGGCCACCGGCCCGAACAGCTCCTCCTCGTAGGCGCGTTGCCCCGGTGCCACCCGGTCGAGGATGGAGGCGGCATAGAAGGCGCCCGGCCGCACCAGCGGCTTGCAGCCGGCGATCGCCTCGGCGCCGGCCTTGATGCTGTCGACCACCTGGTGGTGCAGCTCCTCGCGCAGGTCGGCCCGCGCCATCGGCGCCAGGGTGGTCGCCTCGTCCATGGGATCGCCCGGGACCAGCGCCTCCACCGCCCGTTTGAAGCGGCCGAGAAACTCCTCGGCGATGGCGTCGACCACGATGAAGCGCTTGGCGGCAATGCAGCTCTGGCCGGCATTGAGGAAGCGCGAGGCCACCGCCTGGGCCACGGTCAGCTCCAGCTCGGCGTCCTCCAGCACCACGAAGGCGTCCGAACCGCCCAGCTCCAGCACCGACTTCTTCAGCTCGCTGCCGGCCACCGCCGCCACCTGGCGCCCGGCCGGCTCGCTGCCGGTAAGGGTGACGGCGGCGACGCGCGGGTCGCGCAGGACCCGCTCGACCCGCGCCGCCTCGATCATCAGACTGCCAAAGACCCCACCCGGCAGACCGGCATCGTTGAAGGCCGATTCGATCGCGCGGGCGCATTGGGGCACGTTGGAGGCGTGCTTGAGCAGGGCGGTGTTGCCGGCGGCCAGGGCCGGCGCGGCAAACCGGAACACCTGCCAGAAGGGAAAATTCCACGGCATCACCGCCAGCACCGTGCCCAGGGGCTGCCAGGCCACCAG
>CAZMMH010000492.1:0-1948 GCA_964567315.1 uncultured Gammaproteobacteria bacterium | reverse complement strand
GTGCTGCAGGTCTCGGACATGCAGGTCCGGGACATCATGATTCCCCGCTCGCAGATGGTGGTGGTGGACCGCGAGGACCCGCCGGAGACCTTTATCCCGGCGATCATCGAATCCGGGCACTCGCGTTTCCCGGTAATCGGCGAAAGCCGCGACGAGGTGGTCGGTATTCTGCTGGCCAAGGACCTGCTGCAGTACTGTTTCGGCGACAGGGACGAGCGCTACAACATGCGCGATCTGATGCGCCCGCCGGTCTTCGTGCCCGAAAGCAAGCGGCTCAACGTGCTGCTCAAGGAGTTCCGCGCCAGCCAGAACCACCTGGCGGTGGTGGTCGACGAGTACGGCGGGGTCGCCGGCATGGTCACCATCGAGGACGTGCTCGAACAGATCGTCGGCGAGATCGAGGACGAGTACGACATCGACGAGGACGCCTTCATCTTCAAGCGCAGCGAGCAGCGCTTCACCCTCAAGGCCCTGACCCCGATCGAGGATTTCAACGACTACTTCCGCACCGATTTCAGCGACGAGGAGTTCGACACCGTCGGCGGGCTGGTGATGCAGGCCTTCGGCCACCTGCCGGAGCGGGGCGAGAGGGTCACCATCGACGGTTTCAGCTTCGAGGTGGTGCGCGCCGACAACCGGCGCATCCACCTGCTGCAGATGCTGCTGCCGCCCCAGGGGCACGCCGCGGGCGGTGCCCCGTCCGACGAGGACGTGGCGGACGAATAACCCGTGCCCTTCCTCCTGACCACCCGTCTGCGGGGTCGTCCGGCCGACTGGTTGGCGCTGCCGGCCGGGGCGCTGCTTACCGGCGCCTTCGCCCCCTTCGGCCTGTTCCCCCTGGCGCTGTTGGCGCCGGCACTGTTGTTCCTGCTCTGGCACGAGATTCCGCCGCGGGTGGCGGCCTGGCGCGGACTGCTGTTCGGCATCGGCCTGTTCGGCAGCGGCGTCTCCTGGGTCTTCGTCAGCATCCACCGTTTCGGCAACGCCTCGATCTTCGTCGCCGTCACCATCACCGCGCTGTTCGTGCTGTTTCTGGCCAGTTTCCCGGCCCTGCTCGGCTGGCTCGCCGCACGCCTGGTCCCGGGGCGCCCGGTGCTGCGCACGGCCCTGCTGCTGCCGGCCGGCTGGGTGCTGCTCGAGTGGGTGCGCGGCTGGATCTTCACCGGCTTCCCCTGGCTGCTGCTCGGCTACAGCCAGATCGATGCGCCGCTGGTCGGCTTTGCCCCGGTGGGCGGCGTCTACCTGGTGAGCTGGGCCGTGGCCGCCAGCGCCGGCCTGCTCGCCGCATTGCCGTTGACGCGCCGGCGCCTGCCCCTGCTGCTGGCGCTGCTGGCGTTGTGGGCGGGTGGCCAGGCCCTGCGCGAAGTCAACTGGGGCCACGCCGTGCGCCCCCTCAGTGTGGCCCTGGTGCAGGGCGATATCGCCCAGCAGATCAAGTGGAACCCGGAAGAGCTGCAGCCGACCCTGCGCCGCTATCTGGAGCTGACCGACCCCTACTGGGGCCGCAACCTGATCATCTGGCCGGAGACCGCCGTGCCGGCCTTCTACCATTGGCTGGCGAACGGCTTCATCACCGATCTCGAGGCGCGGGCGAAGCAGCACGGCAGCGTGCTGATGACCGGTATTCCGGTGAAGCGCGACGGCCGCTACTACAATGCGGTCCTGGCCCTGGGCGACGCCCAGCGCGCCTTCTACTTCAAGCGCCACCTGGTGCCGTTCGGGGAATACCTGCCGCTGAAGCCGCTGCTGCGCCTGCTGGGCAATTTTCTCGACGTGCCCATGGACGATTTCAGCAGCGGCGGGCCGAATCAGCCGCCGATCACGGTCGCCGGTGCGCCCGTCGGCGTGGATATCTGCTACGAAGCGGCCTTCGGCGAGGAGATCATCCGCGAGCTGCCGCGGGCCCAGCTGCTGGTGAACGTCACCAACGAGGCCTGGTTCGGCGACT
>CAZMMH010000491.1:0-1958 GCA_964567315.1 uncultured Gammaproteobacteria bacterium | reverse complement strand
TCCTCGAACAGATGCGCGCCGCCTACGCGGGCGCCACGGCCTTCCTGCGCACCACCCCCGGCATGCCCATGGACGACCTGCCCAACCTGCGGCCAATCGGCCCGGTGGCCTATACGGGAACCCGGCGCCGGGGCGAGATCGACGTCCGCCTCGGTCTCGCCCCTGGGGAGCGGCTGGTGCTGGTGGCCCTGGGCGGTATCGCCTCGCGCCTGCCGGTGGAGGGGTGGCCGCGCCTGCCGGGGGTGCGCTGGCTGATCCAGCAGGACTGGCGGGTACGGCATCCGGACGCTCTGCCGATCGAGGCCCTGGGCATGCCCGTCGCCGACGTCATCGCCTCGGTGGACGCGGTGCTAAGCAAGCCCGGCTACGGCACCTTCGTCGAGGCCGCCGCGGCCGGCACCCCGCTGCTCTACCTGCCGCGGCCCGATTGGCCGGAGAGCGCCTGCCTGGTCGAGTGGCTGCAGCGGGTGGGCCGCTGCCTGCCGCTGGATGCCGCCCAGGGTGCGAGCGGCGATGTCTATGCGGAGTTGCAGGCACTGTGGCGGCAACCGCCGCCGCCGCCGGTCCCTGCCAGCGGCGTCGACGAGGCGGCGGAGATCATCGCGGGTTTCCTATGACTGCCGTGCCCGCCATGGCAAATGGGATGGTTCTTCTATGCGTCTTGGCGCCTCTGCGCGAGACACGCTTTTCGGGGTTCAGCGCCCGTCACCCACGTAGGGGTTGCTGCGCCGCTCCTCGGCAAAGGTGGAGATGGGCCCGTGGCCCGGGATGAAGGTGACGTCGCCGAGCGGCCAGAGTTTGGTGCGGATGGAGTCGAGCAGGGCGCGCATGTCGCCGCGGGGAAAGTCGGTGCGGCCGATGGAGCCCTGAAACAGTACGTCGCCGACGAAGGCCACCTGCGAAGCGGGGTCGTGAAAGACGATGTGTCCGGGGGTGTGCCCCGGGGTGTGGATCACCTTCAGGGTCACCTCGCCGAAGCTCACCGACTCGCCGTCTTCCAGCCAGCGGTCGGGCAGGAACGGCTCGGTCATGGGAAAGCCGAACATCTCGCACTGATTGGGCAGGGCCCGGAACAGGAACTCGTCCTCAGCCTGCGGCCCCTCCAGGGGGATGCCCAGCCGGTCGGCGATCTCGCGCGCCGCGCTGACGTGGTCCACATGGCCGTGGGTCAGCAGGATGCGCTCGAGGGTCACGCCCTCATGCTCCGCGGCGGCCAGCAGCCGCTCCGCCTCGCCGCCCGGGTCGATCAACACGCCGCGCATGCTGTGCTCGCACCAGGCGAGGGAGCAGTTCTGTTCGAAGGCGGTGACGGGAATGACGCGGTATTTCATGACGTTTCCATCAATGGGATGGCCGCTGGAATGCCCCGGGGTATCGAAACGCTGCGTAGGAGCGGCGCCCCCGCCGCGAATCGGCGTTCCCGGTGCTCCGGCATTCGGCCCGGGGCGGGCCTCCTACAGCGAGCCCAGCACCTTGCCGGCCGCGGCGATGGTCGCCTCGATGTCGGCATCCGAGTGGGCCGCCGAGACGAAGCCCGCCTCGAATGCCGACGGTGCCAGGTAGATGCCCTGTTCGAGCATGCCGTGGAAGAACAGCCTGAAACGGTCGGCGTCGCACTTCTCCACCGCCTGGGTGTAGCTGCTGATGCGCTCCTCTTCGGTGAAGAAGAGGCCGAACATGCCGCCCACGTGGTTTTCGCTCATGGCGACGCCTGCGTGTTTGGCCTGGGCCATGATGCCGCTGACCAGGGTTTCGACCTTGGCCGACAGTTCGGTGAAGAATTCGGGCCTGGAAATCAATTCCAGGGTCTTGAGGCCGGCGGCCATGGCCACCGGATTGCCCGACAGGGTGCCGGCCTGGTAGACCGGGCCCAGCGGCGCGATCTTTTCCATGATCGCGCGCCTGCCGCCGAAGGCGCCCACCGGCATGCCGCCGCCGACCACCTTGCCCAGGGTGGT
>CAZMMH010000490.1:0-1962 GCA_964567315.1 uncultured Gammaproteobacteria bacterium | reverse complement strand
CCCGCCGCACCCGCAACGAGGGCCGGGTGCGGGCCCTCAAGTCCCTGCGCGAGGAGCGCGCCCAGCGCCGCGAGCAGCGCGGCCGCGCCGGTTTCAGCCTGGAGCGCGGCGAGAGTTCGGGCAAGCTGGTGGTGGAACTGGAGCACGCCAGCGTCGGCTACGGCGGTCGCCCGGTGGTGCGCGACCTCAGCACCACCATCATGCGCGGTGACCGGGTCGGCATCATCGGCCCCAACGGCGCCGGCAAGAGCACCCTGCTCAAGCTGTTGCTGGGCGAGCTGCCGCCCGACAGCGGCACGGTGCGCCACGGCACCCGCCTGCAACTGGCCTATTTCGACCAGCAGCGCGAGGCCCTCGATCCGGAAAAGAGCGTGCTGGAGAGCCTGGAGCTGGGCAGCGACACGGTGACCACCGGCGGCCGCAGCCGCCACGTGATCGGCTATCTGCAGGAATTCCTGTTCGCGCCCCAACGGGCCCGGGCCAAGGTGGCCACCCTCTCCGGCGGCGAGCGCAACCGCCTGCTGCTGGCGCGCCTGTTCACCCGCCCGGCCAACCTGCTGGTCATGGACGAGCCCACCAACGACCTGGACGTGGAGACCCTCGAACTGCTGGAGGAACTGCTTTCCGACTACGACGGCACCCTGCTGCTGGTGAGCCACGACCGCGCCTTCCTCGACAACGTGGTGACCAGTGCGCTGGTGTTCGAGGGCGAGGGCCGGGTCAACGAATACGTCGGCGGCTACAGCGACTGGCTGCGCCAGCGGCGCCGGCCGGAGGTGCCCGCCGCGCCGAAGGCCAAGCCGGCGGCGGAGCGTGGCGCGTCAGGCACGGCGGAGAAGAAACGCAAGCTGAGCTACAAGGACCAGCGGGAGCTCGATGCCCTGCCGGCGCGGATCGAGGCCCTGGAGGCGGAGCAGGCGGAACTGCAGGCCGTCACCAGCCGGCCCGACTTCTACCAGCAGGACCAGGCCCAGGTGGCGCCGGTGCTGGCGCGCATGCAGGCGCTGGAGGCCGAGCTGGAGGCGGTCTACGCCCGCTGGGGTGAATTGGAGGGCTGACGGCCCGCCTGGCCTGATTCCCACGCGTTCTTTACGTTTTCTATATCAGAGAATTAGCCTGTGCTAATATCCAACCCCTTTGCGAGGGGGGCACCGGCGCATCTGTTGCCGGCGGTCGCCGCGTTCCCGATTTCGACGATCTGAAACCCACGGAGCAAGGCATGCACAACGGCACCACCATCACCCAGTTCATCATCGAGGAGCAGCGTCATGTCAAGGGCGCCACCGGCGACTTCACCGGCCTGCTCAACGACGTCGTCACCGCCTGCAAGGTGATCTCCAACCTGGTCAACCACGGGGCCCTGGTGGGTGTGCTGGGGGCCGCCGGCTCCGAGAACGTGCAGGGTGAGGACCAGAAGAAGCTCGACGTGATCTCCAACGATGTCTTCCTCAAGACCAACGAGTGGGCCGGCCACCTGGCCGCCATGGCCTCCGAGGAGATGGAAGAGGTTTCGCAGATTCCGGCGCAATACCCGAAGGGCAAGTACCTGCTCACCTTCGACCCGCTCGACGGCTCCTCCAACATCGACGTCAACGTCTCGGTGGGCACGATCTTTTCGATCCTGCGCTGCAAGGGCAATTGCGTGAATCCCACCGCCGAGGACTTCCTCCAGCGCGGCACCGAGCAGGTGGCGGCCGGCTACGCCCTCTACGGGCCCTCGACCATGATGGTGCTGACCACCGGCAATGGCGTGAACGGCTTCACCCTGGACCAGAACATCGGCGAGTTCATTCTCACCCATCCGAACATGACCATCCCGGAGGAGACCCAGGAGTTCGCCGTCAATGCCTCCAACATGCGCTTCTGGAAGCCGCCGGTGAAGCGTTACGTGGAGGAGTGCCTGGCCGGCAAGGACGGCCCGCGCGGCAAGGATTTCAACATGCGTTGGATCGCCTCCATGGT
>CAZMMH010000489.1:0-1969 GCA_964567315.1 uncultured Gammaproteobacteria bacterium | reverse complement strand
GACACCTTCGTCCGCGCCCGCGACGAGATCGCCCGCCTGTACGAAGGCCGCCAGTTCGGCATGGCCATGCGCGAGATCATGGCCCTGGCCGACCTGGCCAACCAGTACATCGACGAGCGCAAGCCGTGGGTGCTGGCCAAGGAGGAGGGACGCGAGGCCGAGGTACAGGAGGTCTGCAGTGTGGGCCTCAACCTGTTCCGGGTGCTGGTCGGCTACCTCAAGCCGGTGCTGCCGAAGCTTGCCGCCGAAAGCGAGGCCTTCCTCGGCTGTGGGTCGCTCACCTGGGACAACCTGGGCGAGCCGCTCACGGACCACAGCGTAAACAAGTTCAAGCCGCTCATGACCCGGGTGGAGAAGGAGAAGATCGACGCCATGCTGGAAGACTCCAAGCAGAACCTGGCCCCGGCCCAGGCCGCCACCCCGGCCGCCGACGGCCCGCTGGCGAAGGAGCCGATCGCCGAGACCATCAGCTTCGACGACTTCGCCAAGCTCGACCTGCGCATCGCCCGCATTGCCAAGGCGGAGCACGTGGAGGGGGCCGACAAGCTGCTGCGGCTGACCCTGGACCTGGGCGGCGAGACCCGCAACGTCTTCGCCGGGATCAAGTCCGCCTACAGCCCGGAACAGCTGGAAGGCCGGCTGACCGTGATGGTGGCCAACCTGGCGCCGCGCAAGATGCGCTTCGGCCTCTCCGAGGGCATGGTCCTGGCCGCCGGCCCCGGCGGCAAGGAGCTGTTCATTCTCTCGCCCGACGAGGGTGCCGCGCCGGGCATGCGGGTCAAGTAGCAGCCATCCGTCGGCGGCAGGAACGCCGCCAGAGATTGCCGGAGGCAAGCGACCGGCCCGCGGCGGGACAGGCCCAAGCGCAACCGACCGAAGGAGAATGCCATGTCCGCTTCCACGCAGCCGACACGTGAGGATCCGCTCAAGGGTTTCGTGATTCCGCCGATGCCGGAATCGCTGCAGGCCATCGAGGCCGAACGGGCCCGCGAGGAGCCCGACGTGAGCCGCATCGGCAACGTCATCGCCGGCGACGTCAGCCTCGCCGCCGAGGTGCTGAAGACGGTCAACTCGCCCTATTTCGGCCTCAGCCGGCCCCTGAGCTCGGTGCCCAACGCGGTGACCATGCTGGGCCTGAACAACGTCCTCAACGTGGCCAACGCGGTCGGCCTGCGCGCCGCCATGCGGGGCGCCGGCGGCCCGCTGTCGATGGAGCGCTTCTGGGACACCGCCGGCGACGTGGCGGTGGCCACGGCGGCCCTGGCCAAGGAGCTGAGCGGCATCCCCCGCGACGTCGGCTACTCCCTCGGTCTGTTCCACGACTGCGGCATCCCGCTGATGGCCCAGCGCTTTCCCGACCACCTCGAGGTGCTGCGCGAGGCCGGCCGCAACGGCGGCGGGGAGATCACCCGGATCGAGACCGAGCACTTCCGGGTCAATCACGCCGAGGTGGGCTACCACATCGCCCGCGCCTGGAACCTGCCGGAGGAGATCGCCCTGGCGATCCGCTACCACCACCGCTACGCGGAACTGGCGGCGCCCGGCAACGACCTGCCGCCCAACGTGATCACCCTGGTCTCCCTGCTCAAGCTGGCGGAGCACATCAGCGACACCTTCCGCGCCGCCGCCTTCCGGCCGTTGGAGGAGTCCCACGAATGGGAGACGCTGCGGGAGGCGGTGCTGGCCCACCTGGAGCTCGCCGACGACGAATTCGAAGACCTGAAGTGCAAGCTGCTGCTGACGCTCGGCCAGCGCTGAGCCGCCGGGGGCCGGGTTTGACGCTCGCTTGACCGCCCCTCGGCCATGATGCGCGCCGGGACGGCGCGGCGGGAAACGCGCGATGACGGCAGGCTCGGCCTTCTGTAGAATTCGCCCATTGATAGAAGGGTTGTACCCGTTCCGACACCTCCCCATACTGGAATACCGAGCAACTTACTCAAGAATTCGCCATGGCCGAATACGCCCTGAT
>CAZMMH010000488.1:0-1972 GCA_964567315.1 uncultured Gammaproteobacteria bacterium | reverse complement strand
CGTTAATTCGTTAATTCGTTAATTCGTTAATTCGTTAATTCGTTAATTCGTTAATCGGTCGGTCCGCTGGATCTTTGGGCGGGTTCGCACTTCTTGGCAGGGGTGTCCCGGATACCTCATCATGGCCCTGGCAACCCAAACCCGAACATGCCCGCCCCGAATTGACGAGTCAACGAATTAACGAATTAACGACGCAACACCCCAATGCGCTCCCCACCCATCACCGTCCTGCTGCCCTTCCGCAACGCCGGCGCCACCCTCGCCGAGTGCCTGGACTCGGTGCTGGCCCAGAGCCTCGGCGACTTCGAGCTGCTGGCGCTGAACGACCACTCCGATGACGGCTCGGAGCAGCTGGTGGCGCAATACGCCCTCCGCGACCGTCGGGTCCGCCTGCTGCACGCAGGTGGCCGCGGTCTGGTCACCGCCCTCAATCAGGGCCTGGCCGAGGCCCGGGCGCCGCTGATCGCGCGGATGGACGCCGACGACCTAATGCACCGGGAACGGCTCGCGGAGCAGTACCGCTTCCTCCGCGCGCACCCCGAGCTGGATCTGGTGGCGACCCAGGTAAGGCTGTTTCCCGAGGAGCGGCTGCAGGCCGGCTTTTGTGAATACGTGCGCTGGCAGAACGGCTGCCTGGCGAGCACGGACGTGGCCGACGAGATCTATGTGGAGTCGCCCTTCGCCCACCCCTCGGTGCTGTTCCGCCGGGCCCGGGTACTGGCGCTCGGCGGTTACCGCGACGGCGCCTTCCCCGAGGATTACGAGCTCTGGCTGCGCATGGCCCACGCCGGCTGCCCCATGGCCAAGGTGCCGCGGGTGCTGCTGCACTGGCGCGAGGGGGAACAACGCCTGACCCGGGTCGACCCGCGCTATTCGCGCGAGGCCTTCGACCGCCTGCGCGCCCGCTACCTGGCCCGCGACCCGCGCCTGCAGGGACGGCCGCTGGCCTACTGGGGCGCCGGGCGCAAGACCCGCCGGCGTGCCGACCACCTGATCCGTCACGGCTTCCCACCCAGCGCCTGGATCGACATCGACCCGCGCAAGATCGGCAACCGCCTGCACGGCGTGCCGGTGGTGGCGCCCAGCTGGCTGGCGCGGGAGCAGCGGCCGTTCGTGCTCAGCTACGTCACCAATCACGGGGCGCGCGAGGATATCGCCGGGCGCCTGGCGGCACTGGGCTACCGCCGCGGGCGTGACTATCTGATGGTGGGTTGAAACCGGCGCCGGCGTGTTCAGGCCATGACGTCGATCATGGTGCCCTTGATCGCGACGCCCGCCACCATCGTGTCAATGGCCTGGTTGACCACCCGCCCCTTGGCCGTCTGAATGTGGACGTCCGCCTGCTGGATCTGCTGCATGGTGATCTGCTGGAGCTGCTGATTGGCCTGACTGAGGCGATAGACCGTCTGCGCCGCCTGCAACGCCATCACCGAACTCCCCACCTGCATCGTACCCGTGCCTCATCGAACGTTTCGCCTGGACGCCGGACCCCGCCGGAGCCGGGCGGGATGTTACAGCACGCGGCCGCCGCGGTGAACCGGCGACGCACGCGTGACAGCGGTTACACTTGTGGCAGCAGCCTGAGGAGCAAAACCATGGCGAATCCGCGCAGACCGCGCCTCGGCCTCGCCCTGGGCGGCGGTGCCGCCCGCGGTTGGGCCCACATCGGCATCATCCGCGGCCTGGCCCGGGCCGGACACATCCCGGACCTGGTCTGTGGCACCTCCATCGGGGCCCTGGTGGGGGCCGCCTACGTGGGCGGCGAGCTGGCGCGCCTCGAGTCCTGGGTACGGGAGCTCAAGGGCTGGGACATCGTCAGCTTCCTCGACCTCAACCTCTCCGGCGGCGGCCTGATCAGCGGCCAGAAACTGATGTCGTTCTTCGAGCAGGAGTTTCCCCACACCGAGATCGAGCAGTTCGACCGCCCCTACGCCGCGGTGGCCACCGACCTGCTGAGCGGCCGCGAGGTGTG
>CAZMMH010000487.1:0-2002 GCA_964567315.1 uncultured Gammaproteobacteria bacterium | reverse complement strand
CCAGGCCGGCGCCGATCTGGCTGGCCAGGCGGATGCGCTGGGCCTCGCCGCCGGAGAGAGTGTCGGCGCTGCGTTCCAGGGTCAGGTAGTCGAGGCCGACGTTGACCAGGAAATCGAGGCGTTCGCCGATCTCCTTGAGCACCTTGGAGGCGATTTCGCCGCGTCGCCCGGGCAGGCTCAACTCGCTGAAGAAGCGCCGCGCCACGCCGACCGGCATGGCAGTGATCGCCGGCAGGTTATGCTCGGCGACAAAGACGTGGCGCGCGCCGCGGTTGAGGCGGGTGCCGTGGCAGTCGGCGCAGGGCTGGTTGGAGAGGTAGCGCGACAGCTCCTCGCGGACCACGTTGGACTCCGTCTCGCGGTAGCGCCGCTGCATGTTGGGGATGATGCCCTCGAACGGGTGCACCCGGACCTTGAAGCCGTGGCCGCGGTCCTGAAAGTACTGGAACTCGATCTCCTCCTCGCCGCTGCCGTGGAGAATGATCTCGCGGGTGCGCGCGGGCAGCTCCTCGAACGGGGTGTCGATGTCGAAGCCGTAATGGTCCGCCAGGGAGCTGACCATCTGGAAGTAGTACATGTTGCGCCGGTCCCAGCCGCGCACCGCGCCGCCGGCCAGGCTCAGATGAGGATTGGCCACCACCTTGTGCGGGTCGAAGAACTGTTCGCTGCCGAGGCCGTCGCAGCGGGGGCAGGCGCCCACCGGGTTGTTGAAGGAGAAGAGCCGCGGTTCCAGTTCGGTCAGGGAATAGCCGCACTCGGGGCAGGCGAACTTGGCGGAAAAGACCAGCTCCTCACCCTCACCCTCGAGCGGCGCCACCCGCGCCAGGCCATCGGCCAGGTTGAGCGCGGTTTCAAACGACTCCGCCAGGCGCAGCTGCAGCTCCGGGCGCACCTTGAAGCGGTCCACCACCGCCTCGATGGTGTGCTTGCGCCGCAGGTCGAGCTTGGGCGCCTCGTCCAGCTCCATCACCTTGCCGTTGATGCGCGCGCGCAGGAACCCCTGGGCCTTGAGCTCCTCCAGGACGTGGATGTGCTCGCCCTTGCGCTCGTTGACGATGGGCGCGAGCAGCATCAGCCTCGACCCCTCGGGGAGGGCCAGGACCTGGTCGACCATCTGGCTCACGGTCTGCGCCTCGAGGGCGATGGCGTGATCCGGGCAGGCGGGAATGCCCACCCGCGCGAACAGCAGGCGCAGATAGTCGTAGATCTCGGTGATGGTGCCGACGGTCGAGCGCGGGTTGTGCGAGGTCGACTTCTGCTCGATGGAGATGGCGGGCGAGAGCCCGTCGATCTGGTCGACGTCCGGCTTCTGCATCATCTCCAGGAACTGGCGGGCGTAGGCCGACAAGGACTCGACATACCGGCGCTGGCCCTCGGCATAGATGGTGTCGAAGGCGAGCGACGACTTGCCGGAGCCCGACAGGCCGGTGAACACCACCAGCCGGTCGCGCGGGATGGCGACGTCGACGTTCTTCAAATTGTGCTCGCGCGCGCCGCGGATCGCGATCACGCGGGCGTCGCCGGGCGGTTTCCTGGACGGGTCGGTCATGGCCTTTGAAGACGTGGCGCGGGCCGTACGGCCAGCAAGAAAAACCTGGAGCTCAGGCGGCAGATCGGAACGTAGTAAGAACGTCTCCGCTTTGCCAGTCCCGGCCGCAATTCTTGTCGGTGAAATCCCCGCTATTAGCGGCAGAGCGTCCGCTGCCTTGCCCGCTGCGCCGGTCGGCCCCGCCGGCCGGGCGGTCTGCACGCATCGCGCGAACGACTGGGCCGCAATTTTATTCCCTGTCGAAAAACATATTCAGTATGCGTCATGTAAGCGCGGACCGTGATATCTATAATCATTCTCCACAAGGGGAACGTGACGGCAGTAGCGTATCACCCAAGCCCGTCACCGTAGAAAAAACACCTCTCTCCCCGCGCCCAGGTCATCGACGGATGGCCGCGGCCGGGCACAACCGAAAGTCGGTGAGAGAGCAGCGGAGGGAAGAGACATGCTCAA
>CAZMMH010000486.1:0-2005 GCA_964567315.1 uncultured Gammaproteobacteria bacterium | reverse complement strand
TCCTCGACATCATGCTCGGCGACGAGGTGGACGGCGGCTTCGACCTCTGCCGCGACCTGCTGGTGCGCCGCCCTGGCCTGCCGGTGATCTTTCTCACCAGCAGGGTGGACGACATCGACCGCATCTCCGGCCTGCGCCTGGGGGCCTGGGACTACCAGGCCAAGCCGGTCTCGCTGGCCTTCCTGGCCGAGCGGGTCGGCTCCCTGTTCCGCATCCTGGAGTTGAAGGAGAACGCCCGCGAGCAGGCGCGGGTCGAGCGGGTCGGCGCCCTGGAACTGGACGCCGACCACCTGCAGGCGCGCTGGAACGGCCAGCCCATCGCCCTCACCTACACCGAGTTCAACCTGCTGACGGCCATGGTGGCACGGCGCGAGGCGCGCGGCGCCAGCTACGACGAACTGGCCAGCGCCACCCGCCAGGGGGTGGTGGAGAACAACACCATCAACACCCACATCCTGCACATCCGGGCCAAGTTCCGCGAGGCCGACCCGGGCTTCGACTGCCTGAAGAGCGTCTACGGCTTCGGCTACCGCTGGACCTCCGCATGAGCCGACGCGGCGGCTTGGGCATCGGGGTCAAGCTGGTGGCCGTAAGCCTGGTGCTGCTCGCCCTGCCCTGGCTCGGCTACCGCTACATCGAGGAGATGCAGGCCTTTCTCCTGCGCGGCCAGGAGAAGGCGCAGATGCTCACCGTGCAGGCCGCCGCCAGCGCCCTGCACGACCGCGACGACCTGTTCGACCCGGTCTCCGGACTGCCCGGACCGCTGGCGGAGAAGAGCGCCTTCTACGCCTACCCGCTGGCCGGCGACATTCAGATCGACGGCTATCTCACCGACTGGGCCGACCTGATCGACCGCGCCGTGCACCACGGCGCCGAGAGCACCCTCTACCGCCGCCCCGGCACCAGGCCCAGCCTCTCCTTCGACATCCTGCTCGGGGTCCACGGCGAATCCCTCTACGCCATGCTCCGGGTCCACGACGACCACGTGATCTACCGCGATCCCGCCTACCGCCGCCTCGACAACAGCGACCATCTGCGCCTCAGCCTGGTGGACGCCGGCGGCCGGCTGCGCCGCTACCTGCTCACGACCGAGGGGCCGGGGGCGCTGACCACCTACGAGGTGGGGCCGCACTGGCGCTATCCCGTCGACGGCCGCCCGGTCTACGCCATTCGCGGCCAGTTGCAGGAGACCGCGGCCGGCTACGACGTGGAACTGCGCCTGCCGCTGGCCCTGCTCGGCCCCGAGCGCCGCCTGCGCATCGACGTGGCCGACGTGGACGACCCGCGCAGCCGCCAGGTCGATGCGGTGGTGGGCAGCCTGCCGGGGGCCAAGGAGGACGGCCTCAACCACCTGATCCTGCGCAGCCGCCAGGTGGAGCGGCTGCTCGCGGGCCTCGGCCGGGTCGACGGCCGCCTGTGGGTGGTCGACCGCTACCGGCGGGTGCGCGCCGCCCTCGGCCGCGCCAGTGGTGACACCACCACCGCCACCCTGGACGAGGGGCTGGTGGCCCGCGCCCTGCGAGGCCACCCGGCCCTGCTCCGCCGCCCCGGCACCCGCGACCTCTACGGCCAGGACGAGCTGATCGTCGCCAGCCAGCCGATCTTCTCCGGCCAGAGGGTGATCGGCGCGGTGGTGCTGGCCCGCGACAGCAGCGACATCCTGGCCCTGCAGCGCGGCGCCTTCCAGCGCATCGCGCTGACCACCCTGGGCGTGCTGCTGCTCACCGTGGCCGGCCTGCTGCTGTTCGCCACCCGCCTCGCCTGGCGCATCCGCCGCCTCAGTCGCGAGACCGCGGCGGCCATCGACGACCGTGGCCGGGTGGTCGCCAGCGAGATCGCCAGCGGCCACCGCGCTGGCGACGAGCTCGGCGAGCTGTCGCGCACGGTCTCGGCCATGCTCGGCCGCCTGAGCCGCTACACCAGTTTCCTCGAGGGCATGCCGCGCACCCTGCGCCACGAGGTCAACAATCCCCTCAACGTCATCAGCACCTCGCTGCAGAACCTG
>CAZMMH010000485.1:0-2008 GCA_964567315.1 uncultured Gammaproteobacteria bacterium | reverse complement strand
TCACCCGCGGCCGGATCAAGGTCAAGGACACCCGCCCGGACCTGCTCGACGCCGTGCTGGCCAAGCTGGCCGAGGCCGGTGCCGATATCGCGACCGGTGCCGACTGGATCAGTCTCGACATGCACGGCCGGCGGCCCAAGGCGGTCAATGTGCGCACCGCACCGTACCCGGCCTTACCCACCGACATCCAGGCCCAGTTCGCCTCCCTCAACGCCGTCGCCGAGGGCTCCGGCACGATCACCGAGACGGTGTTCGAGAACCGCTTCATGCACGTGCAGGAGCTGCAGCGCATGGGGGCCGATATCCGCCTGGAAGGTAATACGGCGATCATCACCGGGGTGGATCATCTGACCGCGGCGCCGGTGATGGCCACCGATCTGCGCGCCTCGGCCAGCCTGGTGCTGGCCGGCCTGGTCGCCGAGGGCAACACCATCGTCGACCGCATCTACCATATCGACCGCGGCTACGACTGCATCGAGGAGAAGCTGGCCCAGCTCGGCGCGCGCATCCGCCGCGTGCCGGAGTAGGCCGGAGAGGCGAGAGCATGTCCGAGACCCTGACCATCGCCCTGTCCAAGGGGCGGATCTTCAAGGAGACCCTGCCGCTGCTGGCCCACGCCGGGATCCAGCCGGTGGACGATCCCGAGACCAGCCGCAAGCTGATTCTCGACACCAGCCGCGAGGACGTGAAGCTGGTGCTGATCCGTGCCACCGACGTGCCCACCTACGTCGAATACGGTGCGGCCGACCTGGGCGTGGCCGGCAAGGACGTGCTGATGGAACACGGCGGCGAGGGGCTGTACGAGCCGCTCGATCTGGAGATCGCCCGCTGCAAGCTGATGACCGCCGGCTTTCCCGAGGCCGCGCCGCCCGCAGGGCGCCCGCGCAACGCCACCAAGTTTGTCAACTGCGCCCGGCGCTACTTCGCCGCCCAGGGCAAGCAGGTGGAGATCATCAAGCTCTATGGTTCCATGGAGCTGGCGCCCATCGTCGGGCTGGCCGACTATATCGTCGACCTGGTGGACACCGGCAACACCCTCAAGGCCAACGGCCTGGCGCCGCTGGAGCACATCGCCGACATCAGCTCGCGCCTGGTGGTGAACAAGGCCGCGATGAAGATGAAGCACGAGAAGGTGAAGGTGTTCGTCGACCAAATTGCCGAGGCCGTCGCGTTGCGGCGCAAGTGAGAAAAGCCGAGATGACTGCGATCAAACGACTGGACGCCGCCGCCGCCGATTTCTGGCCGGCCCTGGACGACCTGCTGGCCTGGGAGGGCGTCTCCGACGACCGGGTCAACGCCACCGTGCGCGAGATCCTGGCCGCGGTGAAGAGCCGCGGCGACGCCGCGGTACTCGAGTATACCAACCGCTTCGACCGCATGAGTGCCGGCAGCATTGCCGGGCTGGAGATCGGCCAGGAGCGTCTGGAGGCGGCGCTGGCGGCGATCCCGGAACACCAGCGCGATGCACTGGAACTGGCCGCCGAGCGCATCCGTGCCTACCACGAGCACCAGGTGGGCCAGTCCTGGTCCTACACCGAGCCCGACGGCACCCTGCTCGGCCAACAGGTGAGCCCGCTGGACCGCGCCGGCCTCTACGTGCCCGGCGGCAAGGCGGCCTATCCCTCGTCGGTGTTGATGAACGCGATCCCGGCCAAGGTCGCCGGGGTGGCCGAGCTGATCATGGTGGTGCCGACCCCCGATGGCGAGGTCAACGAGCTGGTGCTGGCCGCGGCCAAGGTGGCGGGGGTCGACCGCGTCTTCGCCGTGGGCGGGGCCCAGGCGGTGGCCGCGCTGGCCTATGGCACCGAGACCATCGCCCCGGTCGACAAGATCGTCGGCCCCGGCAACATCTATGTGGCCACCGCCAAGGGCATGGTCTTTGGCGCGGTCGGCATCGACATGATCGCCGGCCCCTCGGAGATCCTGGTGATCTGCGACGGCAAGACCGATCCCGACTGGATCGCCATGGACCTCTTCTCCCAGGCCGAGCACGACGAGGACGCCCAGT
>CAZMMH010000484.1:0-2030 GCA_964567315.1 uncultured Gammaproteobacteria bacterium | reverse complement strand
CCATCACCTCACGCCGTTGCCGGGGCAGTCTGTGCAACCCGTGGGGGCATCGGCTTCGCGCCCCTTTCTGTGCAAGCCTTTCGCCCGGCTTGCCGTCGCCCCGCCTATGCTGTATATACTCACATTACTGTACCCATCCACAGGACGCGCACGATGGACGAGCTCACCCCCCGCCAGGCCGAAATCCTGGCCCTGATCCGCGACACTCTGGAAAGCACCGGCATGCCGCCGACCCGTGCCGAGATCGCCGAGGTCTTCGGTTTCCGCTCGCCCAACGCCGCAGAACAGCACCTGCGCGCGCTGGCCCGCAAGGGGGCCATCGAGCTGATGCCCGGCACCTCTCGCGGCATCCGCCTGCTGGAGGAGCTGGAGCCCGGCCTGCCGGTGATCGGCCGGGTCGCCGCCGGCCACCCGATCCTCGCCGAGCAGTTCACCGTCGCCCGCTACCACCTCGACCCCAAGCTGTTCTCGCCGCGCCCCCACTACCTGCTGCAGGTGCGCGGCATGAGCATGAAGGACGCCGGCATCCTCGACGGTGACCTGCTCGCCGTGCACCGCACCCGCGAGGTGCGCAACGGCCAGGTGGTGGTTGCGCGCATCGACAACGAGGTCACCGTGAAGCGCTTTCAGCGCAAGGGCAACAAGGTCACCCTGCTGGCCGAGAATCCCGAATTCGCGCCCATCGTCGTCGACCTCGCCCATCAGCCGTTCGACATCGAGGGCATCGGCGTCGGCGTCATCCGCGCCGGCCACGCCCTCTGAGCGACATGCAGCTGGAGGCCCTGCTGCGGGCGCGCGCCGACCTCTGGCGCGCCGGCGACGACGAGGCCCGGCCCGGCGGCACGCACCTCCCCAGCGGCAATCCCGAGCTCGACCGCCGCCTCGGCGGCGGCTGGCCCCTGCGGGCCCTGAGCGAAATCCTCCTCGACCGGCACGGCATCGGCGAGCTGCGCCTGCTGCTGCCGGCACTGGCTGAACTCTCCCGCGCGCGCTGGCTGGCCTGGGTCGCGCCACCCCACATCCCCTATGCCCCGGCCCTCGCCGCCGCCGGCATCGACCTCGCCCACCTGCTGTGGATCCAGCCGCAGAACCCGGCCGACGGCCTCTGGGCCGCCGAACAGGCCCTGCGCTCCGGCGTCTGTGGCGCGGTCCTTCACTGGCCAGACGCCGTAAACACCCGCCAGCTGCGCCGCCTGCAGCTCGCCGCCGAACACGGCGAAGCCGCGGCCATCCTCTTCCGCCCGCGCCGCGAGGCGCAGCAGGCCTCCCCCGCCGCCCTGCGCATCGAACTCGAACCTCAGCCCGGCGGCCACCTCACCGTGCACGTGCGCAAGCGCCGCGGTGGCTGGACGCCGGCGCCGCTGGAGCTTGCCGTAGGTTGAAGTGTGGAACGGCGAGGCGGCTCGCCGACGAAAACACCCCGGCAGAAACCGAGGTGCCGGCCACGAGGTGACCGGCAGCGAAAGAAAACGGGAAATGCGCCCTATGACCGGTTCGGTGTCAGGGCAGGCTGGCCACCCACTCGTTGGCCCACTGCGCCGCCTCCAGCGGGTGGTTGGCGACCTTCTTTGCATCCAGCACGCAGACGTCACCGACCCGCTTCGCCCCGGAGGCATAGAAGGCGTTTTCCATCATGTAGCCGCCCTGGGCGAAGTGCTGGTAGCCACTGTCGCCCAGCGCAATCACCCCATACAGCCGCCCGTTGAGATCCACCGCCCGGTCGTCGAGCGCCAGGTACAGCGGATAGATGTTGCGCGGCAATTCGCCCTCGCCGGTGGTCGAGCAGCAGACCAGGAACACCTCCTCGGCGTCCCGCTGCAGCTCCTGCACACTGGGCTCGTCGCTCACCCGCACCTGGTGACCCTGATGGTTCAACACATGGGCCACCGCGTGGGCCGCCTTCTCCGCGGTACCGTTCACGCTACCAACGATCACCTGAATCTTCGCCATGCCGCCTCCCGGGCTGAAAAACCTTACTTGATGCATACATTAGCAAGATGCTCAGGAAAGGCGAAACCACCCGTGGCCTT
>CAZMMH010000483.1:0-2039 GCA_964567315.1 uncultured Gammaproteobacteria bacterium | reverse complement strand
AAAGAAGATTCGCTTCGTGCTCGAGCGGATCGAGCGCTACCGGGGTGACGTGAATCCTCAGCCGCGGGTGCTCGACTTCGGCTGTGGCAACGCCACCGCTCTCGGCCAGTACGTCATCGATCTGGGTGTGGACTACGTCGGGGTCGACATGCATGCGCCCTCCCTTGACTACGCGCGCGAGCATTTTGGCAGTCCGAACGCCCGTTTCCTGCCGGAACTTCCGACCGACGAGCAGTTCGATATCCTGCTCTATTCCGAGGTGCTGGAGCATCTCGATGACCCGGCGGAGGTGCTTCGCGCGCACCGGCCGGCGTTGCGCCCGGGCGGCATCGTGCTAGGTTCGATCCCCAACGGTTACGGCCTGACGGAAATCGAAAAATACGTCGACCGCAAGCTGCATCTCTATCCGGCGTTGCGCTGGGTCTGGCGAAAGCTGGGGCGCGGTTCGGCGGGCGCGAACGCCGACCCGCTGCCTTACAACCACGCCTCTGGCCACGTGCAGTTCTTTACCGTCGCCAGTCTCAAGCGCACCGCGCGCAGCGCGGGGTACCGGCTGGCCGAGCTGCGCAACGGCAGCGTGATGGGGGCGGATCTCAGCGGCGCGACCTTTCTCCGGCCCCGGCCGTTGATCGAGTTCAACATCTGGCTCGCCGACTATCTGCCGGCGTGGGCCGCGGCCACCTGGCACTTCACCCTGGTACCCGACGAAGCGTGATGCCGGCGCTTCCGGGGGGACTGACGTCGTTGCGGGGCTACCCACCCCGCCTGCTCCTGGCAAAGGCGGTGGGACGCGCACGGCGCACGGCGCGCCGCGAGTGGTGGCGTCTTCGCGACCACGTCGGCGCCAGCCACGGCGGTGACCGCGAGGAACTGCGGCCCGAGGCACTCGGGGTGACGGCCGGCGACGTGCCCGACGATCTTCGCGCCTACCTGGCGGCAGTGGTACCGGACTGGCTGGAACACCGCTTCAATCTGCTCGGCTCCGGCTGGGTTCGTGTGGTCCACGGTGCCGCATGCGCGGGCCTTGCCGGCCACCGCTTTCCGCCGGGTCCGGCGGTGCGGGCCGATGCCGACGGGGTGTGGCTCGACGGCCGGATCAACCGCGCCAACCGGCACGAGGCCCGGCGCATCTGGCGACTCATCGGCCGTGACGACTACGCGCCAATCGACTGGCAGCTCGATTTCAAGTCCGGTTACCGCTGGGATGCCCGCACCTACCACAGCGACGTCCGCATCGGCCCGGCGGCCGGTGCCGACATCAAGCTGCCGCGTGAGCTGGCGCGGATGCAGCACCTGCCCCTGCTGGCGGTGTCTGCATTGTTGGCATCCGACGGTGATCCCGCCTTCGCACCCGCCGAGGTCTACGTCGACGAGATTCGCGCCCAGCTGCTGGACTTCATTGCAACCAACCCGCCCCGTTTCGGAGTGAACTGGGCCTGCGCCATGGACGTGGCGATCCGGGTGGCCAACTGGCTGCTGACTCTCGACCTGCTGGCGACCGCGGGGTTGGGGCTCGAGCCGGAGGCGAGCGAGGTGCTGGCGCGCAGCGCGGCCGACCACGCCCGTTACATCTCAGACCATCTGGAGTGGTCGGAGGGTAACCGCACCAACCACTATCTGTCCGACGTGGTCGGCCTGCTCTACGCCGCCGCCCGCCTCGGGTCGTCGCCGCGCAACGATGCCTGGCTCGCCTTCGCGGTGCGCGAGGTGATGGGGGAGGCGGAGGTGCAGTTCCATGCCGAGGGCAGCTGTTACGAGGGTTCGACCAGCTACCACCGGCTCTCGGCCGAATTGCTGCTGTTCGGCGCTGCCATCGCCGCCGGGCTGCCGGCGTCGCGGCGACAGGCGCTGCGGCACTATTCGGCGAACGCGATCCGGGTGCGCCCGCCGTTCCCGCCGGCGCCGGTGCCCACGCATCCCGGCGGTGCCGGCCGCGATACGCCGGTGCCGCCTGCCGTGGTGGAGCGGCTTTGGCGCGCGGCCCGTTTCACCGAAGCGGTGAGCCGACCCGATGGCCGGATCGTGCAGATCGGCGATAC
>CAZMMH010000482.1:0-2042 GCA_964567315.1 uncultured Gammaproteobacteria bacterium | reverse complement strand
TTCCACGCCAAGATCGAGGGCCGCGAGTTCACCCCCACCGAGCTGCGGGTGGTGCAGATGATGCTGCAGCTGGCCTTCCACGATCTGAAGGAGGCCTGGGGGCCGGTGCTCGACATCGAGTTCGAGTACGTCAACTCCGAGGTCAATCCGCAGTTCGCCAACATCGTCAGCCCCACCGAGGTGGTGGTGGTGAATACCTTTCACGTGGAGCTGGAGGGTGGCGGCGGCGACCTGCATGTGACCATGCCCTATTCCATGCTCGAGCCCCTGCGCGAGGTGCTCGATGCCGGCCTGCAGAGCGACCGCAGCGACGTCGACGAGCGCTGGATGCGCGCCCTGCGTGAGGAGATGAAGCAGGCGCAGGTGGAGGTGAGCAGCAGCCTGACCGAGGTGGAACTGACGGTCAGCGAACTGCTCGACCTGAAACCGGGTGACGTGATCCCCATCGACATGCCCGAGCACGTCCTGCTGCGTGCCGAGGATATCCCGATCTTCCATGCCCATCTCGGGGTGGCGGACGGCAACCTGGCGTTGCAGGTGATCGACCAGGTGGCGCATGAAAGCGCGCCGAAGAAGGAGCTGGAAATCCTAACCAAGCAGAGCGTAGTCAGGAGCCGCCCATGAGCGACGAGAACGAGAAATTGAGCGACGAAGAGCTCGCGGCGCAGTGGGCCTCCGCGCTGGAGGAATCCGGCGACGAGGAGGAGGCGCCGGCCGAGCCGGCCATCGACGTGGCGCGGGCCGAGTTCGAGGAACTGACCGACTCCGGCGAACGGACCCTGGACGACCGCAACATGGAGGTGGTCCTCGACATCCCGGTGACCATCTCCATGGAGATCGGCCGCACCCGGATTCCGATCCGCAACCTGCTGCAGCTGAACCAGGGCTCGGTGGTGGAGCTGGACCGGCTGGCGGGCGAACCGATGGACGTACTGGTCAACGGCACCCTGATCGCTCACGGCGAGGTGGTGGTGGTCAATGAAAAGTTCGGTATCCGCCTGACCGACGTGATCAGCCCGGCGGAACGGGTGAAGAAGCTGAAATGATCCGCCTTGGACGACACTGCGTGCTTGGCCTGCTGGCGCTGTCTGCCGCCGGCGCGGCCAACGCCGCGCCGGCGGCGCCCGTCGGCGGCGCCCCGGATATTGCCGGCGGGATGCTGCAGCTGGCGATCGGCCTGGTGGTGGTGCTGGTGGTCTTCTTTGCGGCGGCCTGGGCCATGCGCCGCTACGGCAACTTCAACGCTGCCGGTGGCGGTGCGCTCAAGGTGGTGGCCGGCCTCAGCATGGGACCGCGCGAACGCATTGTGCTGATTCAGGTGGGCGAGACCCAATTGCTGGTGGGCGTGGCCCCGGGGCGGGTCCAGACCCTGCACGTGCTGGAACAGCCGGTGGCCGCGGCCGAGGTGGCCAGCCCGGGGAGCTTCCGTGAACGTCTGAATGCCGCACTGCAGCAGCGGGGTGCAGGGCGATGAAGCGGGCCGCGCGCTGGCTGGCGCTGCTGGCCCTGCTGCTGTTGCCGGCGGCGGGCGCCTACGCCAAGGCGGGCTTCGACGTCCTCAACGTGACCCCGACCGCGGGCGGCGGCCAGACCTGGAGCGTGACCATCCAGGTGCTGGCGCTGATGACAGCGCTGACCTTCCTGCCGGCGGCGCTGATGATGATGACCTCATTCACCCGCATCGTAGTGGTGCTGGCGATCCTGCGCCAGGCCCTGGGGACCATGAATACCCCGTCGAACCAGGTGTTGATCGGCCTGTCGCTGTTTCTCACCCTGTTCGTCATGTGGCCGGTGTTCACCAAGATCAACAGCGATGCGATCCAGCCCTATCTCAACGACAAGGTGACCCTGGAGCAGGGGATGGTGAAGGCCAGCGAGCCGCTGCGCCAATTCATGCTCCGCCAGACCCGCCAGGAGGACCTCGGCATGTTCGCGCGGATCGCCGGCGACAAGAACTTCGCGAGCCCGGACGATGTGCCCTTCACCCTGCTGGTGCCGGCCTTCGTCACCAGCGAGCTGAAGACCGCCTTCCAGATCGGCTT
>CAZMMH010000481.1:0-2043 GCA_964567315.1 uncultured Gammaproteobacteria bacterium | reverse complement strand
CGTTGATGTGGGCCACCAGCGGCGACTGGCTGCGGATCACCGCGCCGGTGGCGCGGATGCGGCGGATTGCCTCGCGGGCGATGGGCGTCGACATCTCCCGCCAGTGGTTGAAGTGGGCCATCACCGCCACGTGCCGGCCGCGCTCCACCAGCCGGGTCAACAGGGCCAGCAGCTCGTCGGCATCCTCGTCGGTGACGAAGCGCTGGGGCCAGAAGGTGATCGCCTTGGTGCCGAGGCGGATGGTCTGCACATGGGCCAGTTCCGGGGTCAGCATCGGCTCCAGGTAGGCGGCCAACTGGCGGGTCTTCATCACCATGGGATCGCCGCCGGTCAGCAACAGGTCGCTGACCTCGGTGTGCCGGCGCAGGTAGGCGTGCAGCTGGTCGGCCTCGCGGGCGGAGATACGCAACTCCTTGTCGCCCACGAACTGGGCCCAGCGGAAGCAGAAGGTGCAGTAGGAGTGGCAGGTCTGGCCCTGGCTGGGAAAGAACAGCACGGTCTCGCGGTACTTGTGCTGCATCCCGGACAGGGCTTCGCCATCCAGCAGCGGCACGTTGAGCTGCTGCTGGCCTGCCGGATGGGGATTGAGTGCGGCGCGGATTTCACGCGCCGCCTGGCGAATCACCTCGCGCTCGGCGCCGCCGCGGATCAATCCGGCGATCCGCTCGTAGTGGGCCGGATCCAGCATCTCCCGCTGGGGGAAGGTGAGCTGGTAGATCGGGTCCTCGGGCACCCGCTCCCAGTCGATCAGTTCGTCGATCACGTACTGGTTGACGCGGAACGGCAGCACGCTGGCCACCACCCGCATCTCGAAACGCTGGGCCTCGCTCAACTTGGCGAGTTGGGGAATCTTGTCCAGCTGCCGCTCGGTGAACACCTGGAAGCGGGTGACGCCGGTGAGCGCTACCTCGGAATGGAGTTTGCGTTGCGCGCTGAATGCGTGAGTCGTCATAGGCCTCGCCTCATGCTCTCAGTGAATGGACGGCCCCTCGGCGAGGGGCCGCAACGAGGGCCTCAGGCGCGGCCTGCCGCCTGGGACGGCTTGAGGATGTGATGTTTGGGCCGGCTGCCGGAAAGAAAGGCGTCGATGGTCACCGTCGGCACCTTGGCCGAATCGACCAGGGTGTGCATGTCGCAGCGCTCACAGGCGCGCAGCTTGGTCTGGCCGCCCGCCGGCGCCTTGCCGACCGGCCGTCGGCGCAGCTTCTGGCAGTTGCTGACCCCCATATAAGCGCTCTGCGGCACGCAGAAAAACATCATTTCGGTGGGCATTGCCTCTCCCCTGTGTAGTAATCATGCGCCGTCGGCATCAATGACGATCCGCTACGGCCTGGCCGCAGTGGTGTCGATCGATGCGGAACGGAGCGCTAGTTGTCGGACAACGGACGCAGAGCGGCCGCGCGATCCTGGATGGTCATGGCCTCGACCAGACGTCCAAGACCGCGGTCCAGCTCGCTGAGCTCGGCGTCGGAGAGCCTCTCCAAGGCCTCGCTGAGGGCACCGCGGGCCGGACGGGGCGCCTGCCCCACCAACGCGGTACCGGCGTCGGTCAGAAACAGCCGCACGACCCGGTGATCCGGACCGCCGCGTTCCCGCCGCACCAGCCCCTTGCCCTCCAGCTTGTCGAGCAGGTTGCTGGTGGTGGACTGATGGATAGAGAGGGCGCGGGAAAGATCGGAGACCCGCACGCCCGGCGTGCACTGGAGCTCCCACATCACCCACAGCTGCGCCCCACTGACGCCACACTGCTTTTCCACCCAGCGCGAATGATCCTGGATCGAGCGGTAGACCAGCCGCAGGTGCTGGACCACGGTGCGGGTACGCTGATCGCGTGCGTCCGCATCCGCCGTGGAGACCACACCCTGCTGCAGAGACTCAACCGTCATGGCGCGATCCGGGGCCTCTAAGTCGCGAAAAGGATTTGCACAATAGCATCTTTCACAAAAACAATCAATTCAAATGCTTATATGCGCTGCAGGCTATTCGACGGTCACCGACTTGGCCAGATTGCGCGGCTGATCCACGTCCGTGCCCTTGAGCACG
>CAZMMH010000480.1:0-2050 GCA_964567315.1 uncultured Gammaproteobacteria bacterium | reverse complement strand
ACCCGCAGGGGATCGGTGGGCCCGCAGATCACCAGCATCGGCCGGTCCGCCGCCGAGGCGACGTGGGCGGTGCCGGTGTCGTTGGCGACAACGAAGCGCGCCCCCTCGGCCAGGGGCACCAGGTCAAGGATCTGGGTCCGGCCACAGAGATTGACCGCGACCCCGCCCGCGGCGGCGACGAGCTCCTCGCAGACCTCCATTTCGTCCGGTCCCCCGACCACCGCAACCCGTTCCAGCCCCTCCTCCGCCAGCAGTTGCGCCAGCCGGGCATAGCGCCCGGCACCCCAGCGCTTGAGATGGCCGGCGGCCTGGCAGCCGGGCATGAAGATCGCGTAGGCGCCCGGGTCTAGGGCGAACTCCCGCCGCAGCCGCGCGGCGTTGTCCCGCTGCTCCGCCGCCACGTGCAGCACCGGGTGGGTGGTCACGGCGGGAATGCCGGCGGCGCCCAGGGCGCCGTGCATGCTCTGCATGACATGGAACGGCGGCGTCAGCCGTCCGGGATGGAACTGGTAGGGCCATTGCGGATTGTTGCCGATGCGCCAGCGGATCCCGCGGCCACTGAGGGTCAACAGCGCCAGCAGCAGCCGGGTATGGTCCGATGAATGGAGGTCCACCACCAGGTCGTAGCGCCCGGCACGCACCTCGCGCAGCCAGCGGCGGATGCCGGCCCAGCCCCGCTCGCGCCCGCGCAGATCGACGGTGAAGACGCGCCGGAAGCGTGGATCATGGGGAAACAGCAGACGGTCCCAGGGCGGCAGGGTGTTGAGGTCGATTTCGGCCGCGGGAAACGCGCGGCGCAGGTCCTCGACGATGGTGGTGGCGATGACCACGTCGCCCATGGCGCTCCACTTGATCACCAGGATGCGGTGAATCTCACCCTGCGGCAGCCGCGGCGCCATCAGCGGCACTCCCCCTGGCGCGGGGTGAAGAAGAGGATGCCGAGACGGTAGTCACGGATGGTGGAACCGTAGAGGTGCCGCGCCACGACCTGACCCTGCGCACCCGCCGGCATTGGCGTGTGCAGCGAGTCCTCGACGTAGTGGACCAGGGTCGCCGGCGGCGTGGCGCCCAGCCGTCCCTCCCAGGCCAGCAGGCATTGCCCGGGCGCAGCCGTTCTCGGCGGCACGAAGTGGGGCGAATTGAGGCTGATTATCCGCGCCCGCGGGAAGCGCAGGGCCAGGTGGGCGCCGATGAAGTTGTCCTGGACCACGATGGTGCCGCCATGGAAGCCGGCCTCTTCCACCCCCTCGGCAATCGCCGCCATCGGCATGTGCACCCGCTCGAAGCGGCCGTAGTGGGGAAAGGCATACATCTGCACGAAGCGGAAGGCGATCACCAGCAGCACCCCGATCACCGAGGCCGGCAGGAAGACCCGCACCCCGCGCCCGGCGTAGCCGGCCCGCTCGAGGCGGATGAAGGCCCACAGCGGAAACAGCAGCAGCACCGGGTGCATCCAGCGCGACTTGAAGTAGGTGGCCCCGAACAGCACCTGGACCAGCAGCACGGCAAGCCCCAGCAGCAGGTAACGGGCCAGCAGCCGCTCGTTCTCGGAGGCCTCGCCGGAGAGGCGCCACCAGGCGCGGGGGAAAAAGGGCAGCAGCAGACACAGCGGGGTCAGGTAGTAGAGATAGGACTTGAGCAGGCTGCCCACCCCCGACGCAGCGCCCAGCCACCAATCGGGCCGCGCCGCCACTTGCACGGTGCTTTCGTAATAGTGCCGCAACTCGGCAAGGTGGGCCCACTGCCAGATCAGGTGCGGCACCACCATCAGTACCATCAGCAGCGCCGCCGGCAGGCTGCGGCGGTCGACCAGCACCCGACGGTAGCCGCCGACGCTGAGGGCGGAGCCGATCAGGGGCACGAAGAAGAGCACGAAGCTGTACTTGCCGAGCCAGCCCACCCCCAGCCAGAAGCCCAGCAGCAGGTAGTTGCCGAACTGCGGGCGCTCCCGCAGCCGCAGCAGGGCGTGGAAGGCCGCGATGCAGCCCAGGCTCAGCATCATGGTGTGGGTGAAGCCCTCGTGCACCCGCCAGGCGAAGGGCGAGACCAG
>CAZMMH010000479.1:0-2056 GCA_964567315.1 uncultured Gammaproteobacteria bacterium | reverse complement strand
AGCGGCGCCTGGGGCCTGACCCCGGACGCCAACGAATCGCAGCAGGGCTTCCTGCTCAACCACGTGATCGGCGAGGAGCTGCCGCCCCACGAGGCCGGCGAGCACATCTCCAACTCCGACCCGGTCACCGGCCAGGCCGGCTGGTACGACGTGCGCGTGCGGGTCTACCCGGCGGGCGCCGACGAGGAGAAGGTCAGCTGGCCGCAGTTCGACGCGGTCAAACAGGCACCGGGGCAGGACAAGCGGCGGCCGTGGCTCGCTTATTTCGCGGGGAAGTTCGCGAAATAAGAATGTTGAATTGTGAATTGTGAATGTTGAATTCCGGTGTGCGCGACGCGCACGTGGATTTTGATCGGAAGGCCGTGCGTAGCACACCGGAATTCAAAATCAAGCATTCAAAATTCAAAATTAATTGGATTCACTCATGACTCAGCTAGCACTGGTAATCGATCTCAACGTCTGCGTCGGCTGCCACGCCTGCGTGACCTCCTGCAAGGAGTGGAACACCTCCGGCGGCGCCGGCGCCATGGCCGACGACAACCCCTACGGCCAGGATCCGAACGGCACCTTCTTCAACCGGGTGCAGACCTACGAGGTGGGCTGCTTCCCGCACACCGAGACGGTCCACTTCCCCAAGAGCTGCCTGCACTGCGAGGATCCGCCCTGCGTGCCGGTCTGCCCCACCGGCGCCTCCTTCAAGCGCGAGGACGACGGCATCGTGCTGGTGGACTACGACAAGTGCATCGGCTGCAAGTACTGCTCCTGGGCCTGCCCCTACGGTGTGCGCGAGTTCGACCAGCACCAGAAGGTGATGAAGAAGTGCACCCTGTGCGTGGACCGCATCTACGACGAGAGTCTGCCCGAGCCGGAGCGCAAGCCGGCCTGCGTACTCGCCTGCCCGACCTCGGCGCGCCTGTTCGGCGACGTCCACGACCCGGACTCCCAGGTCTCGGTGGCGATCCGCGAGGAGGGTGGCTACCCGCTGATGCCCGAATGGGGCACCAAGCCGTCCAACCACTACCTGCCGCGGCGCAAGACCCGCATGGAGATCCACGCCGACGAGCTGGAACGCGCCGACAACCCGCTGAAGAAGGAAGACATCCGCCACCGGCCGATGACCGGGCCGACGCTGGATGACGTAACGTCTTGGTAGGGCGATCTTGAAGGAAAATTTTGAATTGTGAATTTTGAATGTTGAATTGTGGCGTGCTGCGCACGGCCTTCTGATCAAGAACGCGTGCGCGATAGCGCACACCTCAATTCATGATTCAAAATTCAAAATTAATAATTCGTTTTTGGAGTCAGAACGATGCATCCCGCATTCTCAGTCATCTTCCTCACCACCCTGATCGGGGCCGGCCAGGGACTGTTCCTGGCCCTGTTCACGGCGCAGAGCTACCAGGCCGTGGGCCTGATCGAGGCGCAGCCGACGCCGGGCTTCTACGCCGGCGGCGCGGCCATCTCGCTGGTGCTGCTGGGCCTGGGCCTGTTCGCCTCGGTGTTCCACCTGGGCAAGCCCAACTACATGTTCACCCGCTCCTGGCGCGCCATCACCCGCTGGCGCACCTCCTGGCTGTCGCGGGAGATCATCACCCTGCCGGCCTGCATGTTCATGGTCTTCGTCTACGGCGTGCTGCACTACTTCGGCTGGGATCCGAACGTGCTCGGCACCGCGGTCGCCGAGCAGGGCCGGCTGACCCTGCTGGTGGGCATTCTCACCACCGTGGTCGCCTTCGCCCTGTTTGTCTGCACCGGCATGATCTACGCCTGCCTCAAGTTCCTGCAGGAGTGGCACTCGCCGCTGACCGTGATCAACTACATCCTGCTCGGCGGCGCCTCCGGTTTCATGCTCGCCACCGTCTACGCCGCGGTCACCGCGCCGGCGCTGGTCGACCTGTTCGGCAGCTGGGCTGCGATCATCACCTTCCTCGGCCTGCTCTCCCGCGGCGCCTCGCTGATCCGCAACGCCCGGCTCAAGCCCATTTCCACGGTGCAGAGCGCGATCGGCGTGCGCCACAACCAGATCCAGCAGAAGGCCCAGGGCTTCATGGGCGGC
>CAZMMH010000478.1:0-2058 GCA_964567315.1 uncultured Gammaproteobacteria bacterium | reverse complement strand
CCGACTACGTGCACGCACCCAAGGGGCATTCCATCCAGGTGCGCCTCTACGCCGAGGACGCCAACAAGAATTTCCAGCCCTCCAGCGGTGTGCTCACCGAGGTCGCCTTCGCTCCCGCGGTACGGGTCGAGACCTGGATCGAGACCGGCAGCGAGGTGCCGCCGAACTACGACCCCATGCTGGCCAAGATCATCGCCACCGGTGCCGGGCGCGAGGACGCCCTCGCGAAGCTGGCCGGCGCCCTGGCGCAGTCGCGGGTCTACGGGATCGAGACCAACCTCGACTACCTGCGCCAGGTGGTGGCCGACGACATCTACCGGCGCGGCGAGCAGTACACCCGCTATCTCGACGGCTTCGCCTACCGTCCCTCGACCGTGGACGTGCTGCAGCCCGGCACCCAGTCGATGGTCCAGGACTGGCCGGGCCGTACCGGCTACTGGGACATCGGCGTGCCGCCGTCCGGCCCCATGGACCACTTTGCCTTCCGCCTCGCCAACCGCATCGTCGGTAACGCCGAGGGGAGCGCGGCCCTGGAGCTGACCGTCACCGGCCCGACCCTGCGCTTCAACTGCGAGACCGTGGTGGCGCTGACCGGCGCGCCGATGAAGGCGACCCTGGACGGCGAACCGGTCGACTACTGGACGCCGCTGACGGTCAAGGCGGGTGCCACCCTCAAGCTGCGCGCGATCGACGGCACCGGCGCCCGTACCTATCTCGCGGTCAAGGGCGGGCTCGACGTCCCCGACTACATGGGCAGCAAGGCCACCTTCACCCTCGGCCAGTTCGGCGGCCACGGCGGCCGCACCCTGCGGGTCGGCGACGTGCTTCACCTCAACGGTGGCGACAGCGAGCAAGCGCCGCGCGCCCTGCCGGCGACGCTGGTGCCCACCTATGGCAAGTCGTGGGAGATCGCCGTCATGTACGGCCCCCACGGTGCGCCCGACTTCTTCACGGACGGCGATATCGAGACCTTTTTCGCCACCGACTGGGAGGTGCACTACAACTCCTCGCGCACCGGCGTGCGCCTGCTCGGGCCCAAGCCCCGCTGGGCCCGCAGCGACGGCGGCGAGGCGGGACTGCATCCCTCCAACATCCACGACAACGCCTACGCCATCGGCGCGGTCGACTTCACCGGCGACATGCCGGTGATCCTCGGCCCCGACGGCCCCAGCCTGGGCGGCTTCGTCTGCCCGGTGACCATCGTCCAGGCCGAGCTGTGGAAGGTGGGCCAGCTGAGCCCCGGTGACCGCATCCGTTTCGTGCCGGTGACGGTCGACGTCGCCGTGGCCCTGGAGGCGGCCCAGGACGCGGCGCTGGCGGGGCTCGAGACCCAGACGCTGCCGAGCCTCCCTCGGCTGGTGGCGGGGCGTGAGCTGTCGCCGGTGCTCGCCGGCTTCGAGGCCGGTGAGTCGGCGGGTGGCGAGGGCGCGGACCGGCGCGACCTGCCGGCGGTCTGCTACCGCCAGGCCGGTGACAAATACCTGCTGGTGGAATACGGCCCCCTCGAACTCGACCTCAACCTGCGCTTTCGCGTCCACGCCCTGATGGAGTGGCTGCAGGCGGCCAGGCTGCCCGGCATCCTCGACCTCACCCCGGGCATCCGCTCCCTGCAGCTGCACTACGACTCCCGCGTGCTGCCCCAGGCCGAACTGCTGGCGCTGCTGAAAAAGGCGGAGGCCGAACTGCCGGCCATCGACGACATGGAGGTGCCGAGCCGCATCGTTCATCTGCCCCTTTCCTGGGACGATCCGGCCACGCGCCTGGCCATCGACAAGTACATGCAGTCGGTGCGCAAGGACGCCCCCTGGTGTCCAAGCAACATAGAGTTCATCCGCCGCATCAATGGGCTGGAATCCATCGACGAGGTCAAACGCATCGTCTTCGGCGCCAGCTATCTGGTCATGGGCCTTGGCGACGTCTATCTCGGCGCGCCGGTGGCCACCCCCATGGATCCGCGCCACCGCCTGGTCACCACCAAATACAACCCGGCCCGCACCTGGACCCCGGAGAACGCGGTGGGCATCGGCGGCGCCTACATGTGCGTCTACGGCATGGAGG
>CAZMMH010000477.1:0-2059 GCA_964567315.1 uncultured Gammaproteobacteria bacterium | reverse complement strand
CGGGTCACCGACGTGGTGCGCCTCGGTTCCCTGCACGGGCGCGACGATCCGTTCTACGTCGACCGCTACGGGGCCGAATACTGGGCGATGCCCGGGATGGAGCACGAAACGGGCCTGAAGGCGACGCGCACCCTGAGCGAGGATGGGCCGCTGCCCATCGCGGACGCCTCCCTGTTCGCATTCCACACCACCCAGCTGGCCGAGGGCATCCTGCGTCTCGACCGTGAGGGTGGCATCCTCATCGCCTGCGATGCCCTGCAGAACTGGCTCAAGCCCGACGAGTTCTTCTCCGACGCATCAAAGGACCTGATGCAGAACATGGGCTTCTTCACCCCCGCCAACCTGGGCCCGGTGTGGGTGCAGGCGGCGGGCCCGGCCGGTGCCGACTTTGCGCGGCTCAAGGAGTGGTCGTTCAAGCACGCGCTGTGCGGTCACGGCGAACCCCTGCGGGATACGGCCCACGAGCAGTTCACCGCCACCTTCAACCGCATGTTCGGCATCTGAGGCGGCGTGCCCGGGGACTGGAGGTGAACACGGCGGGCATCCAACTGCCCGGCTACGACGTCGTCGGCCCGGTGGTGTGCCGGGCCGGCGGCCGCGTGGTCTACCGCGCCGTGCGCCTGGAGGATGGCGCCACGGTGGCCGTGGAAACCCTCGACGCGGAATATCCCGGCCGGCAGCAGGTGGCGGCGATCCGGCGTGAGGGCGCCATCACGCAGCGCCTGACCGACGTCGCCGGCGTGCACAAGGTGCATGCCGTCATCCCCCATGGCAGCGGCAACCTGGCACTGGTCGGCGAGCTGTTCGAGAGTTCCCTCAAGAAGCAGCTGAGCCTTGCGGGCGCCGGCGGCCTGCCGCTGGCCGAGGTGCTCGACATCGGCATGCGCCTCACCCGCACGCTCAGCGAAATTCACGCGCGGGGTATCGTGCACAAGGCGCTGACCCCGGGCCGCGTCCTCTACGATGCGGCCACCGGCGAGATCGGTCTGGCCGGCTTCGGCATTGCCTCGGAGCTGGACCAGGAAGGCCAGGCGGTGCAGATGTCGCAGCGGATGGAGGGGCCGCTGCCGTACATCTCGCCCGAGCAGACCGGGCGCATGAACCGGGACCTGGACTATCGCTCCGACTACTACTCCCTGGGCGTGCTGCTGTTCGAACTGTTGACCGGGAAACGGCCGTTCCAGGCCGACAACGTGCTGGAGTGGGTGCACAGTCACATCAGCCGTCTGCCGCCGGCGCCCCACGAGGTGTCGGCCGCAGTGCCCGAGGCGGTCTCGGCGATCGTGCTCAAGCTCCTGGCCAAGAACCCGGAGGCGCGCTATCAGAGCGCCGTGGGGCTGGAGGCCGACCTGACCCGCTGTGCCAATGAGCTCGCCGCCTGCGGTGCGATCGAGCCGTTCGCACCCGGCGAAAAGGACGTGGTGCAGAAATTCCTCCTGCCGCAGAACCTGTACGGGCGGGAAGACGAACTCGAGGAGCTGCTCGGCCTGTTCGAGTCGGCGCTGGCGGGAAACACCGAGTTCTGCCTGGTGCACGGCTACTCCGGCGTGGGCAAGTCGGCCCTGGTCAACGAGATCGACCGGCCCCTGGTGCGCGAGCGCGGCTTCCTGGGGCAGGGCAAGTTCGAGCAGTTTCAGCACGGCGAGGCCTACACCGCCCTGGCGACCGCCTTTCGCGGGCTGCTGCAGCAGGTCCTGGCCGAACCGGCGGCACGCCTGGCGCAGTGGCGCGAGCGGGTGCTGGAGGCCCTGGCACCCAATGCCCTGCTGCTGGTGGAGATGGTGCCGGAGCTGGAGCTGGTCATCGGCGCGCAGCCGGCGGTGGCGGAGCTGCCGCCGGCCGAGGCACGTAACCGTCTGCATATCGTGCTCACCGCCTTCCTGCGGGTGTTCGCGGGGGAGGGGCATCCGGTGGTGCTGTTCCTCGATGACCTGCAGTGGAGCGATGTGCCCACCCTGGAGTTGGTGCGGCGTCTGGTGACCTCGCGGGAGTTGAGTCACCTGCTGCTGATCGGCGCCTATCGCAGCAACGAGGTGGGACCGGGCCATCCGCTACGCCT
>CAZMMH010000476.1:0-2068 GCA_964567315.1 uncultured Gammaproteobacteria bacterium | reverse complement strand
GCCTACTTCTCCGGCGTGGTGCAGTCGCCGCTGACCGCCTTCATCATCGTGATGGAGATGACCAACAACCAGGACATGCTGTTCGCCCTGATCACCACCTCCTTCATCGCCTACGGCGTCTCCCACCTGGTCTGCCCGACGCCGATCTACCACGCCCTGGCCCAGGCCTTCCTCAACGCCTCGGGGGAACGGCGCGAGCCCCAGCCGGCCCGCGCCGGCTGAGGCAGACACGGGCCGCGCGGGTTGCACACCCGCGCGGCCCGGCGGCGGCGCCTGAATGCGGCGCGCAAACGCGCGCCTTTCCCTTTCCTTTGCCCCGCGCGAGCGTCGCCTTGGCACAGGATTCACCGCCGCTTCACCCGCGAAATTCCCCCTGAACATCCGCCCACGGCCACGGTCTACCTGGGTAGACGCAGGCGCGCCGCGCAGCGGTGCCGCAAACCTACGGAGAGGGCCAATGACGGATTTTCCCGAGGACACCGTGGACCAGCAGCGTCGGCGCATGCTGGTGGCTGCAACAGGGGTGGTCGGCGGCATCGGCATGGTCGCCACCGCGATCCCATTCATCGCCTCGATGGAACCGAGCGCCGCCACCCGCGCCGCCGGCGCGCCGATCGAGGTGGATATCGGCAAGCTCGAGCCGGGGCAACTGATTACGGTCAGCTGGCGCTCGCGCCCGGTCTGGGTGCTGCGCCGCACGCCGGCCCAGATCAAGGTGCTGCCGAGCCTCGACGCCCAGTGCAAGGACCCCCACTCGGACGAACCGCAACAGTTGCCGCGCTACAAGAACCCGACCCGCGCGCTCAAGCCCGAGTACTTCATCGCCGTGGCCATCTGCACCCATCTCGGCTGCGTGCCCGGCTATCGGCCGGAGCTGGCCCCGGCAGACCTCGGAGCGGACTGGAAGGGCGGCTTCTTCTGCCCCTGCCACGGCTCGCGCTACGACCTGGCGGGACGGGTGTTGCAGGGCTCGCCCGCACCTTTGAACATACCGGTCCCGCCCTACTATTACGCCGATGCGGAGCGGATCAAGGTCGGCGAGACGGAAGGCGGCGGCAACCAGAACTGGGAGCCGGCCATCTGGTAGGCAGGGTTCAGAGGGCCGGCAGGCGCAGCCCGAAGGCCAATTGGATCAGCGGCAACAGCGCCGCCAGATCCGGGGCCACCGTGTGGGCCAGGGTCCGGCTCTCCGCCTCGGACGGCTCCAGGTCGGGCACCATCAACACGGTCATGCCGGCGTGCGCCGCCGCCGCGACCCCGGCCGGCGAATCCTCGAAGGCCAGACACTCCGCCGGCAGCAGACCGAGACGCCGCGCCGCCTCGAGGAAGATGTCCGGCGCCGGCTTGCCCGCCGCCACCTCCTCGCTGGTGACGATCACATCGAAGCGGTCGATGCCGCTGTCGCGCAGCCGCCGCAGCGCGCGCTCGCGTACCGTACCGGTGGCCAGCGCCAGGGGGACGCGGGCGTCGGCCAGGGCCGCGACCAGCGCCAACGCCCCCGGCTTCGGCGTCAGCCCGCCCGCCTGCTCGCGGGCGTCGCCGATTGCCAGCCGGCGCCGCATCACCGCTTCGAAGGGAAAGGCGTTGCCGAAGTGGCGCAGCAGCACCCGCTCGCGGGCGGCCATGTCCTTGCCGACCATTTTCGCGTAAAGGGCATCGCCCATGGCGAGCCCCACCTCGGCCAGGGCCTCGCTCCAGGCCCAACGGCCGACGGCCTCGGTATCGAACAGCAGGCCATCCATGTCGAAGACGGCGGCGCGATGGGGATTCATGCAACTCCTCGTCAGCTCCGGACAAAAGGTGGCACCCTCCGGGCGAGCCGGTCCAATCTCGCATCCCCTTGCGCTGCGGTCAACGCACAACACGGCAACCGGCGCTGTCTACACTTTTGCCGTACGCCAGCACGACGCTCCGGAACGTCCAACTCCGGCCGAGGTCTAGCAGAGACAAGAGGACGGCAAACGGGAGAACGCTGCATGCCGAAGTTCCGGGTCCTGGGCACCGGTGCCCGATACTGGGCCTACCTGCTGGTGCTGACGCCGGCGGTGACCGACTGGATCGAGATCGG
>CAZMMH010000475.1:0-2075 GCA_964567315.1 uncultured Gammaproteobacteria bacterium | reverse complement strand
CTCGGCGTAGTTGTTGGCATGTTCCATGGTCTCGCGGTCCCGGATCTCGCCGATCAGGATCACGTCGGGCGCCTCGCGCAGGGCGTTCTTGAGGGCGTTCGCGTAGGTCAGCGCGTCAAGTCCCACCTCGCGCTGGTTGACCACGCATTTCTTGTGTTCGTGCATGAATTCCACCGGGTCCTCGATGGTGAGGATATGCCCGGGCGAGTTGCTGTTGCGGTGGCCGATCATGGCCGCCAGGGTGCTCGATTTGCCCGAGCCGGTGGCGCCGACCACCAGCACCATGCCGCGCGGCGACATCACCAGGTCCTTCAGCACCATCGGCAGGTTGAGCTCCTCCGGGGTCGGGATCTTGCTCTGGATGTAGCGGATGACCATCGCCACCTCGCCCCGCTGGCGAAACACGTTGACGCGGAAGCGCCCGAGATTGGGCACCGAGAGGGCCAGGTTCATCTCCAGCACCTGCTCGAACTCGCGCGCCTGCGCCTCGTTCATGAGGGCGTAGGCCATCTTTTCCACCATGCCCACCTGGAACGGTGTCTCTCCGATGGGGGCCATTTTGCCCTGGATCTTCACGTGGGCCGTGGTACCGGTGCTGAAGAAGAGGTCGGAGCCCTGCTTGTCCACCATCAGCTTGAGGTAAGGCGTAATGTCCATGTCCGATTTCCCCTCGGTGTCGGAACGGTCGGCCGGGCGACCAGCCTCCATGGTAGCC
The DNA here is from genome assembly GCA_964567315.1 of uncultured Gammaproteobacteria bacterium. Taxonomy (GTDB): domain Bacteria; phylum Pseudomonadota; class Gammaproteobacteria; order CAZMMH01; family CAZMMH01; genus CAZMMH01. The sequence continues at coordinate 1,360 of CAZMMH010000475.1, read as the reverse complement.
GCCGGCGTCGTGCCCTCCAAGCCGGCAGCGGGCGCATTCGTGACGGCTTGCGGCTCCCGTCGGCCGATGTTCCGCGATCCCGGATCCGGCGCGTCCGTCCCGGCTCAGCGGGCGACCCGCATCGGCACCGTGTTGATCTTCTGGGTCCACAGCCGCGCGCGGGCGTCATTGACCGCCTTTTCGCTGTCGAACGGGCCCAGGATCACCCGGTGCCAGGTGCTGCTGCCGTTGATGGTGACGGTCTGCACCTTGGGCTCGAAGCCCAGCAGGGTCAGCCTGGCCTTGAGGCGGTCGGCCTGGGCCGCGGTGCGGAAGGAGCCGGCCTGGAGCACGAAGCGCGGTCGCGGCGCCGCTGTCTTGCTGCCGCTTTCACCGGTCTTGCCGGCCGTCTTGCCCGCGGCGCTTTCCTTGGGCACTTCCACCTCCATCTGCGGCAGCAGGTCGTAGAAGTCGAAGCGCTGCTCCTCGGCCACCGGCGCCGGCACCTTGGGCTTGGCGGCCGTCTTGCTCGGGCGCGCTGGCCGCTGTGGCGCCTGGCGCGCCTGGGGCGCGGGCGCCGGCGCCTTGCGCAGGTAGACCAGACCGGCGACGAACAGCCCCGCCAGCAGCCCGGTGAGCAGCCAGACCCAGCCGGGGGTGGAACGCTGCGCACCCTTGCCGGCGGCGCTCCCGCCCTTGCGGCTGCGCCCGCGGGACTTGCCGCCGGTGTCCTTGAAGTCGCGCCGGCTGCTCACATGCTCTCCGGCGCCGAGACTCCCAACAGGCCGAGGCCGTTGCGCAGGACCTGAGCAGTGGCCTCGATCAGGTTGATGCGCGCATCGCGCAGGGCCGGCTGGTCGTCGACCAGGAACTGGTGGGCGTTGTAGTAGGTGTGGAAGTCATTGGCCAGTTCGCGCAGATAGTGGGCCAGCTGGTGGGGCTCGTGATTGAGCGCCGCGCCCTCCACCACCTCGGGATAGCGCGAGAGGGAGACCAGCAGGGCCTCCTCGTGGGCCTCGTGCAGCAGGTGCAGGCTGGCCGTGCCGCGGGCCGGATCGCGTTCCAGCCCCTTTTCGCCCAGCTGGCGCAGCACGCTGGCGACGCGGGCATGGGCGTACTGGAGGTAGTAGACCGGGTTGTCGGCCGACTGGGACTTGGCCAGGTCGAGATCGAAATCCATGTGCTGTTCGCACTTGCGCATGACATAGAAGAAGCGGGCGGCGTCGTTGCCCACCTCACCGCGCAGTTCGCGCAGGGTGACGAACTCGCCGGAGCGGGTGGACATCTGCGCCTTCTGGCCGCCGCGATAGAGGATGGCGAACTGCACCAGCAGCACGTCGAGCTTCGACGGGTCGTCGCCGAGGGCCTGGAGTGCCGCCTT
>CAZMMH010000474.1:0-2079 GCA_964567315.1 uncultured Gammaproteobacteria bacterium | reverse complement strand
AGCTTTACTTGGAGTACAACTCGACCACGAGGTGCTCGTTGATCTCCGGCGGCAGATCGCTGCGCTCGGGCTTGCGCTTGAACACGCCTTCCATCTTCTTCGCGTCGACTTCGACCCAGTCGGCAAAACCGCGCTGCTGGGCCAGGTCCATCGCCGCCTGCACACGCAGCTGGGCGCGGGCCTTCTCGCCGACGGCAACCACCTCATCGGCCTTCACCAAGTAGGAGGGGATGTTGACCTTGATGCCGTTGACGGTAACGCCGTTGTGACGCAGCAGCTGACGGGCCTCGGTCCGCGAGGCGGCGAAGCCCATGCGGTAGACCACGTTGTCGAGGCGGCTTTCCAGCAGCTGCAACAGGTTCTCGCCGGTGGAACCCTTCAGGCGCGCCGCTTCCTTATAATAGGAGCGGAACTGGCCTTCGAGCACCCCGTAGATGCGGCGCAGCTTCTGCTTTTCGCGCAACTGGGTCGCGTAATCGGACAGACGGGTCCGGCGCTGGCCGTGCTGGCCCGGCGGGAACGGCCGCTTCTCGATTGCGCACTTGGCGGTGTAGCACTTCTCGCCCTTCAGGAACAGCTTGGTCCCTTCACGACGGCACTGACGACATTTGGCACCAACGTACTTAGCCACTGCGATACTCCGGAGGTCTTAGACGCGACGCTTCTTCGGCGGACGGCACCCGTTGTGCGGGATAGGCGTCACGTCGGTGATGCTGGTGATCTTGAAGCCCACGTTGTTGAGGGCACGGACGGCGGATTCGCGACCCGGGCCGGGGCCCTTGACGCGGACTTCCATGTTCTTCATCCCGTATTCCTGCGCGGCCGTACCGGCACGTTCGGCCGCAACCTGGGCGGCGAACGGCGTGCTCTTGCGCGAGCCGCGGAAACCCGAGCCACCAGAGGTGGCCCAGCTCAGGGCGTTGCCCTGGCGGTCCGTGATGGTGATGATCGTGTTGTTGAAGGAGGCGTGCACGTGGGCGATGCCGTCCACCACGTCCTTCTTGATCTTCTTCCGAACTCGGGTTGTCGTCTTAGCCTTTGCCATAGTCTCGTACGTCCAGAATACCTGTTAGCGGGGCGGCCCGGTTACTTTCTCACCGCGCGACGCGGGCCCTTGCGGGTACGGGCGTTGGTCTTGGTGCGCTGACCGTTGACCGGCAGGCCGCGGCGGTGACGCATGCCGCGGTAGGAGCCCATATCCATCAGGCGTTTGATGTTCATCGACACCTCGCGGCGCAGATCGCCCTCGACGGTGTGCTTGGCGACCTCGGCACGCAGCTTCTCGACCTCGTCATCGGTCAGATCACGGACCTTGGTCGAGTGGGTGACGCCGACCGTATCCAGAATCTGCGCGGCACGCACCCGCCCGATCCCATAGATCGAGGTCAGCGCGATCACCGCATGCTTCTGGGTCGGAATGTTAATGCCTGCAATACGGGCCATACCCTCTCACTCCTGAAACTCGCCCTGCGCGCTTTAAGGCCGGGGAAACGCGGCATAATAACGCGTGGACGCACATAAAGCAATCACCAAAAGAACTTGATTTGCTCAGCCCTGACGCTGCTTGTGGCGGGCGTCGGTGCAAATCACGCGCACCACGCCCTTGCGACGCACGATCTTGCAGTGGCGGCACAACTTCTTCACGGATGCCCTGACTTTCATGGCAGTCTCCTGTCTACAAATTCCGAGTCTTGTTGCGGTCAGGCGGTCAGCGCAGGCTGCCGGCCCGACCTTGATTGCGCAGGTTGGCCTTGCGCAGCAGGCTGTCATACTGGTGCGACATCAGGTGCGTCTGCAGCTGCGCCATGAAGTCCATCACCACCACCACGATAATCAGCAGCGAGGTGCCGCCAAAATAGAACGGCACGTTCCAGTAAATGGTCAGGAACTCCGGCAGCAGACAGACCAGCGTGATGTAGATCGCACCCGCCAGGGTCAGCCGCGTGAGCACGCCGTCAATGTAGCGGGCGGTGTGCTCGCCGGGACGAATCCCGGGAATAAAGGCGCCCGACTTCTTCAGGTTATCCGCCGTTTCGCGCGAGTTGAACACCCGCGCGGTGTAGAAGAAGCAGAAGAAGA
>CAZMMH010000473.1:0-2097 GCA_964567315.1 uncultured Gammaproteobacteria bacterium | reverse complement strand
CCAGGGTACCGACGTCGCGCCAGTAGGCCTGGCTGCCGGATTCGACGTCGCGGAACGGGTAGGCCATCACCTTGTGCTGCTCGATCACCCCGGGAATGATGTCGTGGCCGAAGTCGTGGCCCGAGTTCAGGTTCTGGGCGTCGGCGATCAGCTGTTCGTACAGGAACTCGGCGTCGAAGACGTAGATGCCCATGGAGGCCAGGGCGGTATTGCTACTGCCGGGGATCGACTCGGGATCCTTGGGCTTTTCGCTGAATTTCACCACCCGGCCGCTGTCGTCCACGCTCATCACACCGAACGACCGGGCCTGCTCCAGCGGCACCTCCAGGCAGCCCACGGTCATGTCCGCGCCGTTCTCCACGTGGAAGGCGATCATCGGGCCATAGTCCATTTTGTAGACGTGGTCGCCGGCCAGGATCAGGATGTAGGCCGGCTCGTGGTTGCGCAGGATGTCCAGGTTCTGATACACCGCGTCGGCCGTGCCCATGTACCAGGAAGTCTCGCTGATCCGCTGCTGGGCCGGGATCAGCTCGACGAACTCGCCGAATTCGTTGCGCAGAAAGCCCCACCCGCTCTGCACGTGCTTGATCAGCGAGTGGGCCATGTACTGGGTCAGCACCGCGATGCTGCGGATGCCCGAGTTGATGCAGTTGGAGAGCGGAAAATCGATGATCCGGAACTTGCCACCGAAGGGCACCGCTGGCTTGGCCCGCCACTTGGTCAGCTGGGCCAGGCGGGAGCCGCGGCCGCCGGCCAGAATCAAGGCCAGGGTGTCGCGGGTCAGGCGGGAAACGAAACGCGGTGATTTGGCATTGATCATCAATGTTTTCCTTAATTTGCCAGCAGCTTGCGTCACTCGAACGGCGACCGTACCCGCGCTGGCCCAGCCGGTCGGCGGGTGCCTATGCTACCATCGATGGCGTTAAGCGGAATGACATGTCGATGACACGGCACGAGTGGCACGGGTGATGACTTGACCGGTCCCTGCACGGCATTGAATATAGCGGCGAGTGACAATTATGCAAAGCCGGACGGCCACTCTCTCGAGCGACGAAAAACGGGTCATCGCAGCCCGCCACCATGACCCCTTCTGCGTCCTTGGACGCCACCCCAAGGGCGCCGGCATCTGCTATCGCGTACACCTGCCCGGTGCCCGCGAGGTGCGCCTCGCCGAAGCCGATGCGGCCATGGAGCGGGTCCCCGGCAGCGACCTCTTCGCCTGGTCCGGCGACGCCGCGGAGCTGCCTGCCCACCCGCGGGTCAGCTGGACCGACCGCCACGGTACCGGCCACAGCGCGGTGGAACCCTACACCTTCCCGCCCCAGCTCTCCGATTTCGACATGTACCTGTTCGGCGAGGGCAACCACCATCACGCCTACCAGTTTCTCGGCGCCCACCCGCGGCGGATCGACGACATCGGGGGGGTGCTGTTCGCGGTCTGGGCACCCGGCGCCGAGCGGGTCAGTGTGGTCGGCGACTTCAACGAGTGGGACGGCCGCCGCCACCCCATGCGGGTGCGCGGCGGCAGCGGCATCTGGGAGCTGTTCATTCCCGGGCTAAAGGCCGGCTGCATCTACAAATACGAGATCCGCAACCGCGAACACGGAACCGTGCTGCTCAAGGCCGACCCCTACGCCCAGCGCTTCGAGCAGCGGCCCAACACCGCCTCGGTGGTCAGCGGCAGTAGCGGCTACGCCTGGCGCGACGGCGACTGGATGCGCGAGCGTGCGGGCGCCGACTGGCAGCGACGGCCCATGTCCGTCTACGAGGTGCACCTGGGCTCCTGGCAACGCGACGCCAAGGGCAACTTCCTCTCCTATCGGAAGCTGGCCGAACGGCTGGTCGCCCACGTACTGGAGACCGGCTTCACCCACATCGAGCTGCTGCCGGTCACCGAGCACCCCCTGGACGCCTCCTGGGGCTACCAGACCACTGGCTACTACGCGGTTACCAGCCGCTTCGGGAAACCGGACGACTTCCGCGCCTTCGTCGACCTCTGCCACCGCAACGGCATCGGCGTAATCCTCGACTGGGCCCCCGCCCACTTCCCCAAGGACGCCCACGGCCTGGCCCGTTTCGACGGCAGTGCACTGTACG
>CAZMMH010000472.1:0-2097 GCA_964567315.1 uncultured Gammaproteobacteria bacterium | reverse complement strand
CTTGCCCACGTCGTGCATCGGCGCCACCAGCACCAGCGCGTCGACCTCCTCCTTGGACAGGCCGAGGCCCTCTGCCACCAGGCCGCTGTAGTAGGCGACCCGCTTGGTGTGCGCCGAGGTCTCCTCGTCCTTGAATTCCGCCGCGGTGGAGAGCTTGTAGATCAGGTTGGTCTGGGTGTCGTAGAGCTTCTTGTAGAGCAGCGCATTCTCCAGCGCGGCACCGACATAGTTGCCGAGCAGGACCATCAGCTCGGCGTCGAGGTTGGAGAAGAAGCCGCGCCGCTTGTTCAGCAGTTCGACCACGCCGAGGACCTCGCCGCGCTTGTCGAACACCGGCAGCGCCAGCAGGGACTCGGTGCGGTAGCCGGTGGCCTCGTCGACGCCGTCGTAGAAACGCACGTCGTTGTAGGCATCGGCGGCGATTTGCATCTCCCGCGACTGGATCGCCGCTCCCACCAGACCGCGATCGGCCGGAAAGCGCAGTTCCTGGACTCCGTGGGCCACCCGCGACCAGGCCTCGCCGGCCCGCTTGTCGTAGAGAAAGATCGAGCAACGGTCGGCGCCGACGATCTCGGTGGCGACCTCGCTGATGCTGGTCAGCAGCTTGTCGAGGTCACTCTCCCGGGAGATGGTCTTGCCGAGCCGCAACAAGGTCTCGAGCCTGTCCTCGTAATGCATCGACCCTCCGCAATGCCCCCTGGTGCAGAACCGGTCCGCCCTGCCGTCGGAGCCGGGTTGCCGGCGCCAGCAACGCTCGTCCGCCCCGGCCATGGCGCGTCAATCACCGCGCAAGTCACTAGCAGTATATGCACACGCCACATCGCGGTCGCGCCGGACGTCTACTTTCGGAAATGCATTAATCCCTAGTTATATGGTAAATTTCTTATCCATTTGCCCCGCGGGACCGCTCTTTCGGGGCCACCATATCCCGCGGGAGCCAACATGCTTTTCAATTTCGAGTGCACGGACCGGGGCTGTCCGAAGCGCGACATTCTTTCCGGCCTTACGGTCGCCCTGGCCCTGGTGCCGGAGGCGGTCGCCTTCGCCTTCGTCGCCGGCGTCCAGCCCCTGGTCGGCCTCTACGCCGCCTTCATGGTCGGTCTGATCAGCGCCGCCTTCGGCGGCCGCCCGGGCATGATCTCCGGCGCCACCGGCTCCCTGGCGGTGGTGATGGTGGCGCTGGTGGCCCAGCACGGGGTCGAATACCTGTTCGCCGCGGTGGTCCTGATGGGGCTGATCCAGATCGGCGTCGGGGTGCTGCGGCTGGGCAAGTTCATCCGCATGGTGCCGCATCCGGTGATGCTCGGCTTCGTCAACGGCCTGGCCATCGTCATCTTCCTGGCCCAGCTCAAGAGCTTCCAGGTCACCGGCGCCGACGGCGTCAGCCATTGGTTGCAGGGCGGCAGCCTGTGGCTGATGCTGGGTCTGGTGGTGCTGACCATGGCCATCATCCACTTCCTGCCCAAGCTCACCAAGGCCGTCCCCTCGTCCCTGGTGGCGATCGTCACGGTGACCCTGCTGGTGATAGGCCTGGGGCTGCACAGCCGCAGCGTCGGCGACCTCGCCTCCATCGCCGGCAACCTGCCCCAGTTCCACCTGCCCATGGTGCCCCTGACCTGGGAGACCCTCGGCATTATCCTGCCCTACTCCCTGGTCTTCGCCGGCGTGGGCCTGATCGAATCCCTGCTGACTCTGACCCTGATCGACGAAATCACCGAAACCACCGGCAGCGGCAACCGCGAATGCATCGGCCAGGGCGCCGCCAACACCGTCACCGGCCTGTTCGGCGGCATGGGTGGCTGCGCCATGATCGGCCAGTCGATGATCAACGTGAACTCCGGCGGCCGCGGTCGCCTCTCCGGTATCACCGCCGCGCTGTTCCTGCTGGTCTTCATCCTGTTCGCCTCGCGCCTGATCGAAATGATCCCGCTGGCGGCGCTCACCGGAGTGATGATGATGGTGGTGATCGGCACCTTCGAGTGGTCCAGCCTGCGCATCATGGGCCGGATTCCGAAGTCCGACGCCATTGTTATCGTGGTGGTCTCGGCGGTCACCGTGGCCACCGACCTGGCCATCGCCGTGGTCGTCGGCGTCATC
>CAZMMH010000471.1:0-2102 GCA_964567315.1 uncultured Gammaproteobacteria bacterium | reverse complement strand
GAGACGGCGAGCATGATCAACGGGGTGATCTTGGTATGCAGGAAGGCCCGCGCCAGGCGCCCGCCGGCGTTCATCGGCTCCGTGCCCTGGCTCATGCGCCGTCTCCGCTCACCTTGACCCCGTTGGCCAGTTCGCCGTCGGCGGAGAGGATCAGGCGGTCGCCGGAAAACAGCCCGCTCAGCACCACCACCCGCTCGCCGCGACGCTCGCCGAGGGTCACCATGCGGAACTGGGCGGTGCCGTCGCGGCTGACCACGAAGACCCCGGTGATCCCGGCCCGGTCGTGCACCGCGCTGCGCGGCACCAGCACCGCCGGGCGCTTTTCGACCGGCACCATGACCCGGGCGTACTCGCCGCCCTTGGCCCCGGTATCGGCGGGCAGCAGCAGCTTCACCGTGTGGGTGTGGGTCATGGGGTTGGAGGCGGCCACCAGGTTCACCGCCACCGCCTCCACCCGGCGGGGGCGCTGGTCTGAACCCGCGTACTCCACCGGCACCGACTGGCCGAGCTTGAGCTGGTAGTAGGCCGCGTCGTCCACCTGCACCTGCACCTGCAGCTGATCCGGGTTGTAGAGCACCATCAACTCCTGGCCCGGACCCACCAGCTGGCCGTTGCTGATTTTCTTCGAGTAGATCACGCCGTCAAACGGCGCCCGCACGTCGGAGTAGCTCATCTGCTCGCGCGCCTTGCTCAGCCCCGCCTGGGCGGCGCTGAGATCGCTCTTGGCCGCCTGGTAGCCGAGCTCGACCTGCTGGAAGCGCTGTTTCGGTATCGCGTCCTGTTCGTACAGGGACTTGAAGCGGTTGTAGTTGGCCTCGGCGGTGGCCAGGGCGGCGCGGGCCTTCTCCACCTGGGAACGGGCCTGCCGGATGCCGGCGCTCACCTCGGCGGGGTTCACCGTCAGCAGCACGTCACCCTTATGCACCGACTGGCCGACGTCCACCTTGAGCTTGGTGACATAGCCGCTCATGCGCGAGGCCACCTGCACGTATTCCGAGGGCACCACCGTGCCGGGGAAGGTGGCGTAGATGGCGATCGGCTGCGGCTGCACCGTCTCGATCCGTGCCTTCAGGGGCCCGGCGGCGGTGGCAGCGAGAGGGAGTAGGGCGGCCGCGAGGGCGGCGAGCTTCTTCCACATGGTGGGGTTCCTCGGGAAATGCTTCATCGGGTCGGGAGCGGCGTCAGCTACCGGCGGCGGTATCGAGTGTCATGGCGGAGGGATCGAGCCGGCCGAGGGCGAGCAGCAGCCCGGCCTGGGCCATCACCTGTTGGTAGTGGGCCGAGACAAGCTCGGCGCGCGCCTTGTCCAGCTCCGCCTGGGCGGCGAGCAGCTGGGTGAAGGTGGCCACGCCCTTTTCGTAGCGCAGGGTGGCGAGGCGGGCCGCCTCGCGCGCGTCGGCAAGACCGGCCTGCTTGAGTTCGATGCGAATGGCGGCGAGGTGCACCTCCTGCCAGGCCCCCTGGACCTTCACCCGCAGCTCGTTCTGGGCCGAGCGCAGGGCGCCGCGACGCTGGATCACCTTGGCCTCGGCCCGATCGACGGCGCCGCCGCGGGCGCCGAAGTCGAAGATGTCCCAGTTGAGCACACCGGCCACGGTATCGGAGGGATGGGCCAGGCCGACGCTGTCGTCGTTCCACTCGTGCGCCAGCATCAGGTTCAGGTGCGGCAGATAGGCGGCGCGGGCCTGGCTGACCCCCGCCTGGGCCGCCTGCAGTTGCGAACCGAGGGCGCGCAGGCCGGGATTGCCGCCGACAGCCTGCTGCTGCAGCTTGGGCAGATCGGCCTCGACCAGGTGCAGGCGCAGGTGGCCCGGCGCCAGGTTCAGGGGGGCGCTATCGGCGAGCCCGGTGAGCACGCGCAACCCTTCCGCGGCAACCGCCCGCTGCTTTTCCGCCTCGGCCGCGGCCAGGCGGGCGTCGCCCAGGTGGACCCGCGCGCGCAGCACGTCGGTCTTGTCCACCACGCCCTGGGCATAGAGCTTCTGGGTGAGGTCGACGTAGGCGGTGGCGGCCTTCACCCCCTTGGCCGCCGCGTCACCGTAGCCCTCGGCGGTGCGGATGCCCTCGAACAGGCGGATCACCTCGAACAGGATCTTCTGCCG
>CAZMMH010000470.1:0-2116 GCA_964567315.1 uncultured Gammaproteobacteria bacterium | reverse complement strand
CGGGCGACGAAGCCGAGGCGCGCCTGCTGCTCGATGGCGTCCACCTTGAACACCACGCCGTCGATTTCGAACGGCAGGGTGTTGCGGCGCTGTTCCATCGCCTCGTAGTAGGCGTTGCAGCCCGCCAGGCCGTGGACCCGCTCGATGCCGCCGTAGACTCGCAGGCCCCACTCGCGCAAACGCTGCAGGCGGGCGTAGTGGGAATCCGGCAGCCCGCCCCCCTCGACCGCACCGACCCCGTAGCAGTACATCTCCAGCGGCCGTTGCGCGGTGATCGCGGAGTCGAGCTGGCGCAGTGAGCCGGCGGCGGCGTTGCGCGGATTGACGAACAGCTTCTGCCCCGCCGCCTCGGCGTCCCGGTTGAGGCGCTCGAAGCCGGCGCGGGAGATGAATACCTCGCCGCGCACCTCCAACCGGGCGGGGGCCCCCGCGCGCAGGCGCAGAGGCACGCTCTTGATGGTCCGCACGTTCTGGGTCACGTCCTCGCCGCTGCTGCCGTCGCCGCGGGTGGCGGCGCGGACCAGTGCGCCATCCTCGTAGAGCAGGCTCACCGCCAAGCCGTCGAGCTTGGGCTCGGCGACATAGTCCGTTGCGCCGTGGCCGCCCAGGCGCTCGCGCACCCGGCGGTCGAAGTCAGCCAGCTCCTCATCGCTGAAGGCGTTGTCCAGTGACAGCATGGGAACCTCGTGGCGCACCTCGCCGAAGGCCTTGAGCGGCGCGGCACCGACCCGCTGGGTCGGCGACTCGGGGGTGATCAGTTCGGGGTGCTCGTGCTCCAGCCCCTGCAGTTCCCGCAGCAGGCGGTCGTACTCGGCGTCAGGTACGCTGGGGGCATCGAGAACGTAGTAGCGGTAGTTGTGTTCGTCGATCTCGCGGCGCAGGACGGCGGCCCGCGCGCGCGCCTGCTGCGGCACACTCATCGCCGCTTCTTGCCCTTGTGCGCGCTGCGTCGCTCCAGGTCGTGGTGCAGCAGCCACTCCGCCACCTCCTCGCGCAGGTGGCCACTGGTCTGGCGGGTCAGCACGCTGCGGCTCTCGTCGCGCAGGTCGCCGCCGAGGCGCTCGGCCATGCCGCTGGCGGCAGCGATCAGGGCGTCGAAGGTCTTGAGGCCGTCACCGCTGCCGGGCAGGGGCATGAACAGGGCCAGCCCCTTGAAGCTGGCGGCGTCGTCCATCTTCTCCGGCTCGAAATAGCCCGGCTCGGTGGCGCTGGCCATGCTGAAGACGCCACCGCCCGCCACCCTGTGGTGGAAGATACGCATGGCGCCATGTTCGAAGCCGTGGGCGCGGGCTGCCGCGAGCACGGCACTGCCGGTAAAGGCTGAGCCCTTGGGCGCGGTAATGAACAGCGCCACCACCTTCTCCGGGGTCTCGTCCGGCTCCTCCGGCTCCGCCGGGCCCAATTCCAGTTCGACAGTTTCGCCCTCCGCCTCCGGAGCGACACTGGCAACCACGGGGGGGATCTCCTGCTCTGGCGCCTGCGCCGTCACCACCGGCGCCGGCCCGCGGCTGCCGACCATGTGTCCCAGGCTCTCCAGCTCCTGTTCGAGCTCGTCGTCCGCGGCGGGCACCGACGAGCCGGCGCCGACGATCGGCTCCAAATCGTCGTCCAGGGGAATCTCCAGGTCGGGACGGCGGCGCGCCTCGCGCCGTTTGCGCTGGGCACGACCCCAGACATAGATCCCGCCGATCAGCAGCAGACCGGCGATCAGCAATATCAGGCGCAGGTACTCCATGGTTCCCGGCTCCCGTTCTCAGGCATTCACCAACTGTACCGCTTCCGCCACGTCCACCGCCACGAGACGCGACACACCCGGCTCGTGCATGGTGACGCCGGAGAGCTGGTTGGCCATCTCCATGGTGGTCTTGTTGTGGGTGATGAAAATGAACTGCACCTGGCCCGACATCTCCCCGACCATTTCGCAGAAGCGGCCCACGTTGGCCTCGTCCAGCGGCGCGTCCACCTCGTCGAGCATGCAGAATGGCGCCGGATTCAGTTCGAAGATGGAGAACACCAGCGACACCGCGGTCAGCGCCTTCTCGCCGCCCGAGAGCAGGTGGATGCTGCTGATCCGCTTGCCCGGCGGGCGCGCCATCACCGTCACCCCGGTTTCGAG
>CAZMMH010000469.1:0-2127 GCA_964567315.1 uncultured Gammaproteobacteria bacterium | reverse complement strand
CGTCGTCGATGCGGTGGCGGTTGCGCCGCAGCAGGCGGATGGTGCCGGCGCGCACGCCCTTGAGTTCCGGGTGTTGGGCCAGCAGCAGGAAGATCTCCAGCAGGGCGAAGGGGTAGCGCTGGAAGACCCGCTCGTGGGTCACCTCGATGAAGCCCTTGCGCGCCTGGAAGCGCTTGTTCAGGGGCTGCGGTTCGCCCGAGTCGTCGGCGTAGAGGATCTCCTCCTGGAACAGCTGCAGGAGCATCTCGTTGAGCCGTTCCAGCTCCATCACCGTGCGGTAGTAGTCTTTCATGAACTGCTCGACCGCCAGGCGCGGGCCGTTGCCGGGGTAGCCGAACTCCCGCGCCAGCGAGCGCTGGTGATCGAACAGCAGGCGATCCTCGCGCCGCCCGGTGAGCAGGTGCAGGCCGTAGCGGACCCGCCAGAGGAAACGCTGGCCGCCGTCCAGCAGGCGGTACTCCTCCTCGCTGAGGAAACCGTGGCCGACCAGGTCGTGCAGGGTGTCGGCGCCGAAGTGGCGCTTGGCCACCCAGCCGATCATCTGGATGTCGCGCAGGGCACCCGGGCCCTCCTTGACGTTGGGCTCCAGGTTGTAGGCGGTGTCGTGGAACTTGTGGTGGCGGACGATCTGCTCCTGCCACTTGGCCTCGAAGAACTCGCGCCCGGGCCAGATGTGGGCCGGGCCGACCGCCTCGCGCATCGCCTCGAACAGTGGCGCGGCGCCGTCGAGCAGCCGCGCCTCCATCAGGTTGGTGGCCACGCTGATGTCGGCGGTGGCCTCGCGCACGCAGTCGTCGAGGGTGCGCACGCTGTGGCCCACGTCCAGGCCGACGTCCCACAGCAGGGTGATGTAGGCCACCAGCTGCTCGCGCAGCTCGGCGCTCTCCTCGGCCGGCAGCAGGACCATGATGTCGATGTCGGAGCGGGGGTGCAGCTCGCCGCGGCCGTAGCCGCCCACCGCCACCAGGGCGCTGTCGCTGCCGGCCGCCGGCACCGTGCGCCGCCAGGCCTGGGCCAGCACCGTGTCCACCAGCAGGGCGCGTTCGTGAACCAGGGCGGCGACGTCCTCGCCGGCGTGAAAGCGGGCATCCAGTGCCACCTGCCCCTGCTTGAGGGTATCGCGCAGGAACTGTACGGGGGTGTCGGCGGCCGCGAGGGCGGCCGCGAAATCCGCTTCGGACGACGGGGAGTTGGGCATGGTGGTTGGCGGCGGTGGCTTCAGGTGCTTTCGTCGCGGCGCAGGGTCAGGATTTCGCAGCCGTCGTCGGTGACCAGCAGGGTGTGCTCCCACTGGGCCGACAGACTGTGGTCCTTGGTCACTACGGTCCACTTGTCGGGCAGCACGCGGATCTCGTACTTGCCGGCATTGATCATCGGTTCGATGGTGAAGGTCATCCCCGGGCGCAGCTCGATCCCGGTGCCGGGGGTGCCGTAGTGGAGTACCTGCGGATCCTCGTGAAAGTCGCGGCCGATGCCATGGCCGCAGTACTCGCGGACCACCGAAAAGCCCTCAGCCTCGGCGTGGCTCTGGATCGCGTGGCCGATGTCGCCCAGGCGGGTCCCGGGGCGGACCAGTTCGATGCCCTTGAACAGGCATTCGCGGGCCACCCGCACCAGCCGTTCGGCCATTACGCCGGGCTTGCCGACGCAGAACATCATGCTGGTATCGCCGTGGTAGCCATCCTTGATCACGGTGATGTCCAGGTTGACGATGTCGCCGTTCTTGAGCTTCTTGCCCCCGGGGATGCCGTGGCAGACCTGGTGGTTGACCGAGGTGCAGATGGAGCGGGGGAAGCCGTGGTAATTGAGCGGGGCGGGGATCGCCTTCTGCTCGTCGACGATGTAGTCGTGGCAGATACGGTCCAGCTCGTCGGTGGTCACCCCGGCCCGTACGTGGGGGGCGATCATCTCCAGGACCTCGGCGGCGAGGCGTCCGGCGATCCGCATTTTGTCGATTTCCTGAGCACTTTTGAAGGTGATTGTCATCTGCTAACCATTTGAATAATGGATGGAAGTTCGTGCCTTCGGAACTGCGACCAGCGCGCACGCGGGCATTCAGCTCTCCCATGGGCGCGTTGTTGCGAGGGGCCGCTTATGGTATAAAGCGCGCGCCTTCCAGGCAAATCC
>CAZMMH010000468.1:0-2128 GCA_964567315.1 uncultured Gammaproteobacteria bacterium | reverse complement strand
AAGGAAGCCAAGATCAAATAACCGGCTTTCGGTCACGGCGCAGACGAACCCGCCCCATGGCGGGTTTTTTTTGCCCAAAATCACTACGCCCAGCAGCGCCTTCGTGGTATCAATTTGCAGACCATAGAACCGGACCGGAAGTCCCGGCAGCAGCAAAGACGGCGGAGGCCCACAGGAAGATGGAAGACGTTTACATTGGCCGGCAGCCCATTTACGACCGCGAGCTGCGCGTGGTGGCCTACGAACTGCTGTTCCGCCACCGCCCCGACATCAACCGCGTCGAGCAGCCCTTCGACGGCGATCTCGCCACCTGCCAGGTGTTGGTCAACACCTTCATGGAGATCGGCCTGGAGCGCATCGTCGGCAAGCAGCCGGCCTACATCAACATGACCCGCGCCCTGCTCATGGGCGCCGACCCGCTGCCCTTTCCCCGCGAGCGGGTGGTGCTGGAGATCCTCGAGGACATCGAGGTGGACGGGCCGCTGGTGGATGCCGCCCGCGGTCTGGCGGCGCAGGGTTTCGTCCTGGCCCTGGACGACTTCGTCTACCACGAGGCGACCCGGCCGCTGGTGGAGCTGGCCCACTGCGTCAAGCTCGATATCCTGGCCATGGATCGCGACACCGTGCGCCAACACGTGGCCGAACTGCGCAAGGCCCCCCTGCGGCTGATCGCGGAGAAGGTGGAAACCATCGAGGATCTGGAGTTCTGCCGCGAACTCGGCTTCGACCTCTACCAGGGTTTCTTCTTCAGCAAGCCCAACATCGTCGCCGGCCGGCGCATTCCGGGCAACCGCCTGGCCCTGCTCCACCTGCTCGCCCGCCTGCGCGACCCGGAGGTGGAGTTCAAGGAGCTGGAGAGCGTGATCAGCCAGGACGTCTCCCTCAGCTACCGCCTGCTGCGCCTGATCAACTCGGCCTACTTCTCCCTCTCGCGGACCATCGAGTCGATTCGTCAGGCGGTGGTCTACCTCGGCCTCGACGCGGTCAAGAGCTGGGTCGGCCTGATCGCCATGAGCGGTATCGACGACAAGCCCCACGCCCTGTTCAACACCGCCCTGGTGCGGGCCAAGATGAGCGAACTGCTGGCCCCCGCCCTCGACCTGGACAACCCCGACTCCGCCTTCACCATCGGCCTCTTCTCCACCCTCGACGCCATGCTCGACCTGCCCATGAGCGAGGTGCTGGAGCAACTACCGCTGACCGACGAGCTGGGCGACGCCCTGCGCGACCACACCGGACCGTACGGCTGCATGCTCGTCTGTGTTCTCGCCTACGAACGCGGTGACTGGGACCAAGTCAACTGCAACGACCTGCCGGCGCACGTGGTCTCGGAGGCCTACCTCGATGCGATCGCCTGGGCGGATGAGGCGGAAAGGCAGCTGAGTACGTGAATTTTGAATTTTGAATTCCGGTGAGGGCGCTTTGCGCCCTCGCCGTCTTTGCGAAAACAGCGTGCGCGGAGCGCGCACCGGAATCCACCATTCGACATTCACCATTCATCATTGCCTTTCAAGCAACAGACTCCCCCCCTCCCCCACCACCGCCCGCCAACCCGGCGCCACATAGGTGGTGGCCACGGTCTCGGTGACCAGGGCCGGGCCGTCGAAGGCCTGGCCGGCGGCGAGGGCGGCACGGGCGAAGACCGGGACCGGGACGGCGATGCCGTGGAGCTCGACGCGGGCCTCCGGGGCCGCCACCGCGCCGGCGGCAACCGGGCTCAGCGCCAGTGCGGGGGCAGCACCACTCACGCCCACGCGCAGGGTCACCAGTTCCACCGGCAGGTCGAGGCGGTGCCCATAGCGCGCCTCGTGCAGGGCGTGGAAGCTCTCGGCACTCGCGGCGGCCCCGCCCCAGGGGACGTTGAGGGCATAGGACTGGCCGAGATAACGCAGATCGACCGACGGCTCCACCGCTTCCGTCTCGATGCCCTCGCCACGCAGGGCCTGGCGGCCGTCGGCGGCCAGGGCCTCGAGGCGGCGCTCGATCCCGTCCTCGTCCAGCTCCGCCAACGGCGCGATCCAGGCGTGGGAGAGCTGGCGCCCGGGCGGCGCCGCCAGCATGCCCAGGGCCGAAAGCACACCGCCGTGCACCGGCACCAGCGCCTCGTCCATCTCCAGCGCCTCGGCCA
>CAZMMH010000467.1:0-2135 GCA_964567315.1 uncultured Gammaproteobacteria bacterium | reverse complement strand
CATCCTGCACACCCTCTACCAGCAGAACCTGCAGGCGCGCACCCACTTCTTCGACGAGCATTTCGCGATCGACCTGATCACCGATGCCGAGGACTTCGTGGTCGGTGCTCTGGTGCTGTGCATCGAAACCGGCGAGCCGCTGCTGATCGAGGCCAAGACCACCCTGATCGCCACCGGCGGCTGCGGCCAGGTCTTTCGCACCACCAGCAATGCCCGCATCAACACCGGCGACGGCATGGCCATGGCCCTGCGCGCCGGCGTGCCGCTGCAGGACATGGAGTTCTTCCAGTTTCATCCCACCGGCATCGCCGGCAAGGGCATGCTGATCACCGAGGGGGTGCGCGGCGAAGGCGGCTACCTGATCAATGGCGAAGGCGAGCGTTTCATGCCCCGCTACGCGCCTCACGCCGGCGACCTGGCCAGCCGCGACGTGGTGGCGCGGGCCATCGTCACCGAGGTCAAGCAGGGACGCGGCTGCGGCCCGCGCAGGGATCACGTGCTGCTCAAGCTCGACCACCTGGAAGAGGCCCTGATCGCCAAGCGCCTGCCCGGCATTCGCGAGAGTTCCAAAATCTTCGCCGGGGTCGATCCGGCGGTCGAGCCGATCCCGGTTTTTCCCACCGCCCACTACGCCATGGGCGGCATTCCCACCGACCGTCTCGGGCGGGTGGTGGTGCCCCTGCACAGCGGCGCCGAGGAGGCGATTCCCGGCCTCTACGCCGCCGGCGAGTGCGCCTGCGCCTCGGTCCACGGCGCCAACCGCCTGGGCGGCAACTCCCTGCTCGACATCCTGGTCTTCGGCCGCGCCGCCGGGCGCGACATCATCCAGTACATTGCCGACAATCCCTACCACCGGGGCACCGACGAGGATTCGGTAGAGCGGGCCATGGCTCGTCTCACCCGCTGGGAGCGCCGGGACGAGGGGCCGGGTGTGCGCGAGTTGAGCGACGAGTTCCGCAGCGCGATGGAGGAGCACGCCGGGGTCTTCCGCAGCGAGGCGGTGATGGCGGAGGGGGTGGAGAAGCTGCTGCAGCTGCGCGACCGCCTCGACGACGTGCGCCTGCGCGACCATTCGCGCCAGTTCAACACCGCGAGGATCGAGGCCCTGGAGCTGGAGAACATGCTCGACGTGGGCATGGCCATTGCCGTCTCGGCACTCAACCGCCGGGAGAGCCGCGGCGCCCACTCCCGGCCCGACCATCCCGAACGCGACGACCGGCAGTGGATGAAGCACAGCCTCTACTACCTGGCGGGCGACCGCATGGACTACAAGCCGGTACGCACCAAGCCGCTTACGGTGGAGACCTTTCCGCCGAAGGCAAGGGTGTACTGACAAATTGGAAGATCAAATTCCATTCGCCACAGAGGACACGGAGAGTGGTGTGGAGGCAGAATTGGATGCGTCGGCAACCCTTGGCGTCGCCCTCAATGGATGCGCGGCGACGGACGCAAAACACCACGCGGTTTTCCTCGGTGGTCTCTGTCTCCTCTGTGGCGCCTAGAATTTTTCGAGCTTGAGCGAGCCGAGATGAAATTCCGCGTCTATCGCTACAACCCGGAGTCCGACGCCGCGCCGCGCATGCAGGCGTTCGAGGTGGCGGCGGAGCGGGGCATGATGCTGCGCGACGCCCTGCTGGCGATTCAGGCCCAGGACGAATCCTTCGCCTTTCGCCACTCCTGCGGCGAGGGGGTCTGTGGCTCCGACGGGGTCAACGTCAACGGCAGGAACATGCTTGCCTGCACCGCCGCCCTGGCCGACCTCAAGGCCCCGGTGGAGGTGCGCCCGCTGCCGGGGCGGCCGGTGCTGCGCGACCTGGTGGTGGACATGAACCAGTTCTACCGCCAGTACCAGAGCGTCGAGCCCTGGCTGATCCGCAACGAGCCCCTGCCGGAACGCGAGCTGCCCCAGTCGCCCGAGGAGCGCGACCGGCTCGATGGGCTCTACGAGTGCATCCTCTGCGGCTGCTGCTCCACCGCCTGCCCGTCGTACTGGTGGAATCCGGAGAAATTTCTCGGCCCCCAGGCCCTGCTCACCGCGGCCCGCTTCCTGGCCGACAGCCGCGACGAGGCCACCCGCGGGCGCCTGGAGGCCCTGGACGACCCGTTCAAGCTGTTCCGCTGCCACACCATCATGA
>CAZMMH010000466.1:0-2138 GCA_964567315.1 uncultured Gammaproteobacteria bacterium | reverse complement strand
GGCGAGGACGGCACGATCACGGTCAAGCCGGTGGGGCAGAGCGCCACCACCATGGTCGCCGCCGACCGCATCAAGCTGGTCAACCCTGAGGCGGGCGCGCTGGTGAAAGGTAACGACAGCCTGTTCCACACCCGCGACGGCAGCACTCTGGACGCCGACAGCTCCGTGAAGGTGGTCTCCGGCGCACTGGAGGGCAGCAACGTCAACGCGGTCGGGGCGATGGTGCAGATGATCGAGCTGGCGCGGCAGTTCGAGATGCAGGTGAAGGTGATGAAGACCGCCCAGGACAACGACGCTGCCTCGGCACGCCTCTTGCAGCTGACCTAGTAACGCCGAATCAACGGCGGCGTCGGCGACGAAAAGCCGGCACCGTGACACCAACCAGGTGGGAGAGCAACGATGGAAAGAGCACTGTGGATCGCCAAGACCGGCCTCGACGCGCAGCAGGCGCGGATGGCCGTGATCTCCCAGAACCTCGCCAACGTCAACACGACGGGCTTCAAGCGCGATCGGGCGGCGTTCGAGGATCTGCTCTATCAGACGGTCCACCAAGTGGGCTCCCAGAGCACCGAGGCGACCCAGCTGCCGACCGGCGTCGCCTTCGGCACCGGCGTGCGCGTGGCGGCGACCGAGAAGGAGCACACCCAGGGCAACATCGTGAATACCGACCAGTCCCTGGATATGGCGGTCAACGGCCGCGGCTTCTTCGAGATCGCCATGCCCGACGGCACCTCGGCCTATTCCCGCGACGGCTCCTTCGCCCTGAACTCCTCGGGCCAGATCGTCACCTCCGACGGCTACGTGCTGCAGCCCGGGATCACCATTCCCGATGGTGCCCAGAGCATCTCCATCAGCCGCGACGGCATCGTCTCGGTGCTGCAGCCCGGCAACTCGGCGCCGACCCAGGTCGGTTCGCTGCAGCTGGTGGACTTCGTCAATCCCACCGGTCTGCAGGCGGTGGGCGACAACCTGTTCCGCGAGACCGCCGCCAGCGGCACGCCGCAGGCGGGCACCCCGGGCAACAACGGCCTCGGCCAGATCCTGCAGGGCTCCCTGGAGAGCTCCAACGTCAACGTCGCCGCGGAACTGGTGAACATGATCGAAACCCAGCGCGCCTACGAAATGAATTCGAAGGCGATCTCCACCACCAACCAGATGCTGCAGTACGCCAACCAGCAGCTCTGAGGCTGAGTCGAGCAGACGAGGACGCCACCATGAATCCGCGCCGCGCAAGCCGCATCCTGCTGTTGGCCGCCGCCATGCTCGGTGGCTGCATCGCCAATCCCCCGACGCCGGGGGACGCGGCCTATCGCGCGACCCTGCCGCGGGAGCAGGCGCCGGCGCCGACCGCCACCGGCTCCATCTATCAGGCGGGCCAGGAGATGGTGCTGTTCGAGGACCGCCGCGCCCGCCGTGTCGGCGACGTGCTGACCGTGGTCCTGTCCGAGGCGACCGACGCCACCAAGAAGGCCTCCACCAGCCTGAGCAAGACCACCGATGAGACCATCGCCAAGCCGACGGTGTTCGGTTCGATCCTGCAGACCACCAACAAGAACATCCTCAACGGCGTCGACGCGAGCATCAGCAGCGACAACAAGTTCGACGGCTCCGCCGACACCAAGCAGAACAACAGCCTGACCGGCACCATCACCGTGACCGTGGCCGAGGTGCTGGCCAACGGCAATCTGCGGGTACAGGGCGAGAAGTGGGTGAAGATCAACGCCGGCGAGGAGTACGTACGGCTCTCCGGCATCGTCCGCCCCGAGGACATCGGTGCCGACAACAGCGTCAGGTCGACCCAGGTCGCCGATGCCCACATCGCCTATAGCGGCCAGGGCCAGGACCACGACGTCAACGTGATGGGCTGGCTGTCGCGCTTCTTCGTCAGCGCCTTCTTCCCACTGTGACCGTAGCCGGGGAGACAAACGCCATGCAGAGCCTCAAGCGAATCCTCAGCGCACTGTTCGTCGCCAGTCTGCTGCTCGGCGCCGGCGGCGCGCGCGCGGAACGGATCAAGGACATTGCCTCGGTGGCCGGTGTGCGCTTCAACCAGCTGATCGGCTACGGCCTGGTGGTCGGGCTGGACGGCAGCGGCGACCAGACCAGCCAGGCGCCGTTCACGGTGCAGAGCCTGAAGA
>CAZMMH010000465.1:0-2145 GCA_964567315.1 uncultured Gammaproteobacteria bacterium | reverse complement strand
CATCGCCATCATGTTCGGCGCCTGGTACTTCAACCCCATCTACGACGTCACCTACGACCGTGCCGACGAGACCCACCTGGACGCCGAGGCCAACCGGATCAACGATCTGGAACGCATGCTCGGCCAGGACAACGCGCTGATCATCAAGTTCTGGTTCCACATGCCCAAGGAGGAGCAGAAGAAGCGCTTCAGGAAGCTCTCCAAGGACCCCCACAGCCAGTGGCGCATGGCCCACGTCTCCTCCAAATTCAGCAAGGTCTACGACCACTTCCTGCACGTGGCGGAACGCATGATCCGTCACACCGACAGCGGCGTGGCGCCCTGGTACATGATCGAGTCCACCGACCGGCGCTACCGTGACCTCACTGTCGGCCGCACCCTGCTGGAGGCGATCCGCAGCCGCCTGGCCGCGACGGCGGCGCCGGCGCCGCCGAGCAAGCCCCACGCCCCACGCCTGCCGCTGACCCCCACCGCGCGGGTGACGGTGCTCGACCACGTCGACCTCTCCCTGACGGTGGAGCCGAAGGAGTACAAGAAGGAGATGGCCCGCTACCAGGCCCGTCTCAACGAACTTACCTGGCGCACCTACAACGAACGCCGCTCGGTGGTGATGGTGTTCGAGGGCTGGGACGCCGCCGGCAAGGGCGGGGCCATCCGCCGCCTGATGACCGCCATGGACTCCCGCCTCTACCGGGTCATCCCCATCGCCGCGCCCACCGACGAGGAGCGCGCCCACCACTACCTGTGGCGCTTCTGGCGCCATATCCCGCGTCCCGGGCGGGTCACCGTGTTCGACCGCTCCTGGTACGGCCGGGTGCTGGTGGAGCGGGTCGAGGGTTTCGCCCACGAGGAGGAGTGGCACCGCGCCTATCTGGAGATCAACGAGTTCGAGCAGCAGCTCTCGGACCACGGCCTCATCGTGCTCAAGTTCTGGCTGCACATCAGTCAGGAGGAGCAGCTCAAACGCTTCGAGGCCCGCCAGCAGACCCCGTACAAGGAGCACAAGATCACCGAGGAGGACTGGCGCAACCGGGAGAAATGGGACGCCTACAAGGCCGCGGTCAACGAAATGTCGGTGCGCACCTCCACCGAATACGCCCCCTGGCACCTGGTTCCCGGCAACGACAAGCGCTTTGCGCGCCTCGACATCATCCGCACGGTGTGCGAACGGCTGGAGAAGGCATTGGAGGGCAACGGGAAGAAGAAATAATTTTGAATTTCTTGCTTGTGAACGTTGAATTCCGGCATGCGCCAGGCGCACTTCTGTCAAAACAACCGGGACAACGCCCACCGGAATTAAGAATTCAAAATTCAACATTACAAAACTCAAAATCCAAAACCCCACCCAGCAGCTGGGGTTTTGTGAAAACGCGCCCTATTTCCTATACTCCTTCCCTGCCCCGGCGAACGTCGGGGCCTGACGAAGCTGGGGGTGCCGGCGCAGTCTGACCGCGCCGGCTGAGACACACCCTTGGTACCTGAACCGGATAATGCCGGCGTAGGGAATGCTTCGGACGTCCGCCCCGTGGCGCGCCCGACCCTCCCCGCCGCCCACGAGGTCGACCCATGAGCGCCATCCCCGACGATTTCATCCAAAAGACCGCACGTCTCTCGGAGGCGGCCACGCGCCCCTTCCCCAACTCGCGCAAGGTCTACGTTCAGGGCTCGCGTCCGGACCTCAAGGTCGGCATGCGTGAGGTGGACCAGGAGGCCACGGCCGCCAGCTTCGGTGCCGAGGAGAATCCGCCGATTCCGGTCTACGACACCTCCGGCCCCTACTCCGACCCGGAGGCGAAGATCGACCTGCTCAAGGGGCTGGCGCCCATGCGCGAGGCCTGGATCGAGGAGCGCGGCGACACCGAACGGCTCGACGGCCCCAGCTCGGAATTCGGCCGCGCCCGCCAGAATGACCCGGAACTGGCCCACCTGCGCTTCGAACACCTGCGCCGACCGCGCCGGGCCAAGGCCGGGCAAAACGTCACCCAGATGCACTACGCGCGCGCGGGGCAAGTCACCCCGGAGATGGAGTACATCGCCCTCCGCGAGTCCATGCGCCTGGACGAGCTGCGCCGCGACCCGCGCTACGCCAAGCTGGCGCGCCAGCACCCGGGCCACAACTGGGGCAACCCGATTCCCACCGAAATC
>CAZMMH010000464.1:0-2146 GCA_964567315.1 uncultured Gammaproteobacteria bacterium | reverse complement strand
CGAACCCTCGATGGAGTTTCCCCCATACACCCTTAGCAGGGGTGCGCCTTCAGCCTCTCGGCCATCTCTCCTGAGGTGAACTCCCGGGATGGACGCCCCGGGCGGCGCTTAGGATAACTGCGTGGGATGGATAGGTAAACCCCGGAATACCTACCGGGGCTACCTTGGGGATCGAATCAGCCGCCGAGGGCGTCGCTCTCGCTGGTCTCGCCTTCCTTTTCCCGCTTAATGCGGTCATAGATCTCTTCGCGGTGAACCGCCACGTCCTTGGGCGCATTGACGCCGATACGGACCTGGTTGCCCTTGACGCCGAGCACGGTCACCGTGACCTCGTCGCCAACCATCAGGGTCTCGCCGACCCTACGAGTCAAAATCAGCATTTCATTTCTCCTTGCTCAACCATCGACCACGCCGGACCGGTCATCCTCTCCTGTGACCGGCGATCCGGACTCGGTCATCGCCTTCGTACCGCGTCCATTTTTATTGTTTTCGGGACCTTAAGAATTATAGCCCGAGGCGCCCGTTACAAACAGGTTACAGGCTATTTACTGTGGATTCTTTTCCAGTTCGAACGCGTCGTGCAGGGCGCGGACGCCCAGTTCGAGGTACTTCTCATCCACCACCACCGAAATCTTGATCTCGGAGGTGGAGATCATGCGGATGTTGATCCCCTCGCGGGCGAGGGTCTCGAACATCTTCGCGGCGATCCCGGCATGGGAGCGCATGCCGACACCCACCAGGGAGATCTTCACGATCTTGGTATCGCCGAGCACCTCGCGGGCACCGAGTTCGGCGGCCCGGCCCTCAAGGATCTTGAGCGCCTTGTCGTACTCGTTGCGGTGGATGGTGAAGGTGAAGTCGGTGGTACTGCCGTCCGGCCCCACGTTCTGCACGATCATGTCCACCTCGATGTTGGCGTCCGAGATGGGGCCGAGGATCTTGGAGGCCACGCCCGGCTGATCCGGCACCCCCAGCACGGTGAGTTTGGCCTCGTCGCGATTGAACGCGATACCGGAAATCAGCGCTTGTTCCATCCCTTCTTCCTCATAGGTGATCAGCGTGCCGGGACCCTCTTCGAACGAGGAGAGCACGCGCAGCGGCACGTTGTACTTGCCGGCAAACTCCACCGAGCGGATCTGCAACACCTTGGAACCGAGACTGGCCATCTCCAGCATCTCCTCGAAGGTGATGCGGTCGAGGCGTCGGGCGGCGGCCACCACCCGCGGGTCGGTGGTGTAGACGCCGTCGACGTCGGTGTAGATCTGGCACTCGTCAGCCTTCAGCGCCGCGGCCAGGGCAACCGCCGTGGTGTCGGAACCGCCGCGGCCGAGGGTGGTGATGTTGCCGTGCTCGTCAACGCCCTGGAAGCCGGCCACCACCACCACCCGGCCGGCGGCCAGATCGGCGCGCACCCGCTGGTCGTCGATCTCCAGGATACGCGCCTTGTTGAAGGCGCTGTCGGTGCGGATGTGCACCTGGTGGCCGGTGTAGGAGCGCGCCGCGCAGCCGCGCTTCTCCAGGGCCATGGAGAGCAGGGCGATGGTCACCTGCTCGCCGGTGGAGACGAGCACGTCCATCTCCCGCGGCGCCGGGTTGGCGTCGATCTCCTTGGCGAGGGAAATCAGCCGGTTGGTCTCGCCGCTCATGGCCGAGACGACCACGATCACGTCGTGTCCCTGGGCCCGCCAGCCCATCACCTTTTCGGCCACGCGCTCGATACGCTCGACGCTGCCGACCGAGGTGCCACCGTATTTTTGGACGATCAGACTCATGGCCGCCTTCCGAAACAAAGCCGCGCATTAAACACTAAATTGACGAGAACTGAAAGACTTATGGGGGGTCAACCCAGCTGGCCGCGGACCCAGTCAGCCACCGCCGCCAGGGCGCCGTCAAGTTTGCCCGGTTCGGTGCCGCCGGCCTGGGCCATGTCGGGACGGCCGCCACCCTTGCCGCCCACCTGCTGGGCGACGAAGTTGACCAGCTCGCCGGCCTTGAGCCGTTTGCTCTCGTCCTTGGTCACGCCGGCGGCCAGACGCACCTTGTCGCCGTCCACCGCGCCGATCACCACCGCGGCGGCACCGAGCTTGTTCTTCAGCTGGTCCACCGTGTCGCGCATGGCCTTGGCGTCGATGCCGTCCATGCGCGC
>CAZMMH010000463.1:0-2151 GCA_964567315.1 uncultured Gammaproteobacteria bacterium | reverse complement strand
GGCCCAGTCGAACAGGCCGAAATAGGAGAGGTTATGGACCGTGAACAGGGTGGCGGGGCGCTCCTCCTCGCGGGCCAGCAGGGCGGGCACCAGGCCGGTCTGCCAGTCGTGGCAGTGCACCAGTTCGGGGCGCCAGCCGAGTCCGGCGCGGTCCTGGGCAAGCTCCACCGCGACCCGCGAGAGCAGGGTGAAGCGCGCCGCGTTGTCGGGCCAGTCGTAGCCCTCGGCGGTGGTGTAGGGACCGCCGGCGCGGGCGAAGTACATGGGCGCGTCGACCAGATAGACCGGGATCTCGGAGCGCGGCAGGCGGCTCTCCAGCACCCGCGTAGCGCCGGCCAGCGGCATTTCCAGTTCGGCGACGCAGCGGGTCTCGCCGGCCCGCTCCAGCGCCTGCGGATAGGCCGGCAGCACCAGGCGCACGTCGTGCCCGAGGGCGGCCAGCGCCCGCGGCAGGCTGCCGCAGACGTCGGCCAGCCCGCCGGTCTTGATCAGCGGGTGCGCCTCGCTGGCGACGAAGAGAATTCGCATTGGCCCTTCGTTTTGCATGTAACCTTGTGGACCTTTGTCCGGGGTATTGTTGTCTGCCTGAGTGTACCGATGTCTTACACTGCAACTGTCGGCCGGCCGTCGTCGCAGGGTCGGTCACTATACTAGCCGAAACACGAGCGGGTGCCTGAAGCGAGAAGAGGGATGACGGACATGCGTATCGGAATGGTGGGCCTGGGCAAAATGGGCGGCAACATGGCGCGCCGGCTGCGCCGCGCCGGGATCGAGGTGGTCGGCAACAACCGCAACGTGCAGGTGGTGCACGACCTGGCCGCGGAGGTCGGGCTGCTGCCGGCAGCCTCGCTGGCCGAGCTGGTGGCCCAGCTGGAGGCGCCGCGGGTGGTCTGGCTGATGCTGCCGAGCGGCGATCCCACGGAGCAGAACCTGGAGGCCCTGGTGCCCCTGCTGGAGGCCGAGGACGTGGTGGTCGACGGCGGCAACAGCAACTATCACGACACCCTGCGCCGCGGCGCGCTGCTGGCCAAGCACGGCATCCGCTACGTGGACGTGGGTACCTCGGGCGGCGTCTGGGGGCTGGAGAACGGCTACTGCATGATGGCCGGCGGCGACGATCAGGCGCTGGCCCTGCTCAAACCGGTGCTGGAGGCCCTGGCGCCGGCGCCGGACCGCGGCTGGGCCCACGTCGGCCCGGTGGGCTCCGGTCACTACACCAAGATGATTCACAACGGCATCGAGTACGGCATGATGCAGGCCTATGCGGAGGGGCTGGCGCTGCTGCGCAGCAAGTCGGAATTCAATCTCGACCTGGCCCAGATCACCGAGCTCTGGCGCCACGCCTCGGTGGTGCGCAGCTGGCTGCTCGACCTCACCGCCGAGGCCCTGGCCGACGACACCGAACTGGCCGAGATCGAGCCTTTCGTCGCCGACTCGGGCGAGGGCCGCTGGACCGCCATCGAGGCCATCGACCAGGGCGTTGCCGCACCGGTGATGACCCTGGCCCTGCAGATGCGCTTCAATAGCCAGGATGCCGAGGGCTACGGCAACCGGCTGCTTTCGGTGATGCGCAACGCCTTCGGCGGTCACGCCATGAAAGAGAAGAAATAACCCTAGGAATCGAATTCGCATGCTGGAACCCTGCACCTTCGTCATCTTCGGCGCCACCGGCAATCTGGCCCATATCAAGCTGCTGCCCGCGCTCTACCATCTGGAGGAGGCCGGGCGCCTGCCCGAGCAGATGGCCATCGTCGGTTTCGGTCGTCGCGACTGGAACTCCGAGCATTGGCGCGAGGAGGTGGCCGAGGTGCTGGCACCGCAGACGCGCCAGGGGCTCGACCAGGAGGTGCTGGCGCGCTTTCAGGCCCGCCTGCACTTCTTCTCCGGCGATCTCTCGGACGTCACCGCCTACGAGAAGCTCAAGCAGTACCTGGCCGAGCACCCGGCGCTGCCGTCCAACCTGGTCTTCTACATGGCGATCCGCCCGGCGGAGTTCGGCGTGGTCAGCGAACTGCTGGCGGAGGTCGGCCTCAACCTGGAGGTCAGCGGCTGGCGCCGGCTGGTGATCGAGAAGCCCTTCGGCTACGACCTCGAGAGTGCGCAGATGCTGGACAAGCGCCTGCACCGCCACTACGAGGAGCACCAGCTGTT
>CAZMMH010000462.1:0-2153 GCA_964567315.1 uncultured Gammaproteobacteria bacterium | reverse complement strand
CGAGGCCTGAGGGCCGGCCGGCGCGACCGCCGCCGGCCAACGCCCCCGGACGCCGCAAGGAGCCTTCGCGCATGCACACGCTCGAGCGGGTCGAGCTGGCCCGCCGGATCGAGGAGCTGATCGACATCGGCACCGCCCTGTCGGCGGAGCACGATCATCCGCGGCTGCTGGAAAAGATCCTGCTCGGGGCCAAGCGCCTGACCAACGCCGACGGTGGCTCGATTTACGTCTTGGAGCAGGGTCGGCGCCTGCAGTTGGCCATCGTGCGCACCGACTCCCTCGACTATGCCATGGGCGGCACCACCGGCAACCCGGTGCCGTTTCCGCCGATCGAGCTCTACCAGGAGGATGGCACTCCCCATCTCGACATGGTGGTGACGCGGGCGGTCCTCCAGGGCCACACCATCAACGTCGAGGATGCCTACCACAACCAGGAGTTCGATTTCTCCGGCACCCGCGCCTTCGACGCCAATACCGGCTACCGTTCGCAGTCCTTTCTCACGGTGCCGCTGAAAAACCACGAGGACGAGACCCTCGGCGTGCTGCAGCTGATCAACGCCCTCGACCCGGAGAGCGGCGCGGTGGTGCCATTCAGCGCCGAGGACGAGCGCCTGGTCAACGCCCTCGCCTCGCAGGCGGCGATCGCCATGAGCAACCACAAACTGATCGACGACCTGAACCGGTTGCTCGAATCGTTGATCCACATGGTTGCCGCGGCGATCGACCAGAAGTCTCCCTACACCGGCGTGCATTGCCGCCGGGTGCCGGCCATCACCATGATGCTGGCGGAAGCGGTCGCCGGGACCAAGGACGGACCGCTGCACGATTTCCGGATGGACGAACAGGACCGCTACGAACTGGAGATCGCGGCCTGGCTGCACGACTGCGGCAAGATCGCCACGCCTGAATACGTGATCGACAAGGCCACCAAGCTGGAATGCATCCACGACCGGATTCACGAAATCGAGTGCCGCATCCAGATCCTCAAGCAGGAAGCGGAGATCCGCATGCTCAAGGCCCTGGCCGAGGCGCAGGAAGAAGGCGTGCCGGAACGGGAGAACGAACTGCGCCGGCACTACCAGCGGACCCTGGGTGAACTGGAGGACGAGCGTCAGTTCCTGCGCCGGATCAACCACGGCGCCGAATTCATGTCGCCGGAGGACCAGCAGCGGGTGCGACGCATCGGCCGCCGCAGCTGGACCGGCCCGGACGGCAAGAGCGTGCCGCTGCTCTCCGACGACGAGATCCACAACCTGACCATTCCCAAGGGGACCCTGACCGAAGACGAGCGCGGGATCATCAATCAGCACATCGACGTCACCATCCGCATGCTCGAGGCCCTACCCTTCCCCAAACACCTGAAGCGGGTCCCCGAATTCGCCGGCGGCCATCACGAACGGGTCGACGGCCGCGGCTACCCCAAGGGGCTGACCCGCGACCAGATGTCGATCCAGGCGCGGATCATGGCGATCGCCGACATCTTCGAGGCGCTCACCGCCAAGGACCGCCCCTACAAGAAGGGCATGCCGCTGTCCCGGGCGCTGCAGATACTCGGACGCATGAAACTCGACCACCACATCGACCCGGACCTGTTCGACGTCTTCGTCCGCGACAAGGTCTACATGAAGTACGCGCGCCGCTACCTCGACTCCGAACAGATCGACGAGGTGGACGAGACGGCCATCCCCGGCTACTCGGCCTGAGCGGCGGACCCGGCCGGCGTCAGAGCAGAACCCGTTCCACCCCGTCCTCGCGCACCTGGCCGAGGAAATCTTCCGCCCACTGCTCGCCGAGCATGCGCCGGGCCAGCTCCACCACGATGTAGTCGGTATCGAGCCCGGTTGCCTCGCCGTAGCGGGAAAGGCCCTGCTGGCAGGCCGGACACGCGGTCAGCAGCTTGACCTCGCCGTCGGCCACCCGGTCGTGCCCGGTCAGCGCCTCGATGCCCTCACGCAACTCCTGCTGCTTGCGGAAACGCACCTGGGTGGCGATGTCGGGACGGGAGATGGCGAAGGTCCCGGCCTCGCCGCAGCAGCGGTCGGAGAGCCGTACCTCGGCACCGAGCAGGCCGGCGGCGACCTGACGCGGGTCGTGGCGTTTCATCGGCGAGTGACAGGGATCGTGGTAGAGGTATTTCACTCCGCCCTCGACCG
>CAZMMH010000461.1:0-2153 GCA_964567315.1 uncultured Gammaproteobacteria bacterium | reverse complement strand
CGCTGGACCACGGCCCGGAGGTCGACCTGCACATCCCGGCGATCATTCCCGACGACTACCTGCCCGACGTGCACAGCCGCCTGGTGATGTACAAGCGCATCGCCAGCGCCGCCGATCACGACGCCCTGCGCGAACTGCAGGTGGAGATGATCGACCGCTTCGGCCTGTTGCCCGAGCCGGTGAAGAACCTTTTCCGCATCACCGGACTCAAACTGCAGGCGGGGCCCCTCGGCATCGCCCGGGTGGACATCGGCCCGGGCGGCGGCCGCATCGACTTCCGCGCCGAGCCCGACATCGACCCGCTGAAGATCATCGAGCTGATTCAGGGCCAGCCCAAAATCTACAAACTCGAGGGTGGTGAGCGCCTGCGCCTGAGCATGGAACTGAGCGAAATCGAGCGGCGCATCGAGACCATCGAAAAGCTGCTGCAACACCTGGCCGCCTGAGCCAGGGTGTCCTGGGGAAGGGCTTGTCATTCCCGGCGGATGGCGCCTTGTGTTGGCCCATTGGTGGGGCTCTGAAAGGGTCATGGATTGCCGCGCAGTACACTAGCCCCCGTCAATCGAAAAACGTACCATCGCCGAAACGCCGCCTGCAGCCGACGCCATGACCCGACCGATGCAACGCTTGCTTCCCCTTCTGCTCCTCGCCTGGTTCGCCCTCGGGGCCGCCCCCACCTCGGCGGCCGACGCCACTCACTGGTATGACGTGGAGGTGATCATTTTCCAGCAGCAGCCGCTGGATACGGCCGGCGAGATCTTTCCCGCCGATCCGGGGGTGCCGGCGCTGGAGGGCGCGCGGCGCCTGCTGCGCGCCGCTCCCGCGCTGATGAACGACCCCAACAAGGCGGCCTTCCACCGGCTGCCGGCCGACGCCTACCGGCTCAACGGGCGCGCGGCGAGCCTCGCCCGCTCCAAGCGCTTCCATCCCATCCTGCACCTGGCCTGGCGCCAGCCCGTCGGCGACCCCAAACAGGCGCCGGCGGTCCTCATCGACTCGCGCCGCAACGGCGCGGACGACGGCCGGCCGGCGGTGGTCGGAACCATCAAGGTGAGCCTGCAGCGCTACCTGCATCTGGACGCCGACCTGCTCTTCGGCAGCGACGGCCTGGATCTGAGCGGGCCGCCGCCGGTAGCGCCTCCCGCCGCGACCCCGGCGGCGACCCCGCTGGCGGTGCCCGGCAACGACGACGCCGGGACGGCCCCGGCACCGGCGGCCGAACCGCCGACCCGCTTCCGCATGCGCCAGTCGCGCCGCCTGCGCAGCGGCGAGCTGAACTACTTCGACCACCCGGCCTTTGGCATGCTGGTGCAGATCACCCCGGTCGCCATGGGCGACGCCAAGCCGTAGCACCCCGCCCCGCACGCCGTGACCGGCGCGGCGGATTCCCCGCTTCGAGCCATGCAGGGTGTGACCGCCGTCACATTGCGCTGCCACCGGGCGTCCCGAGGCCGCCATTCAGCCCCGCCGCAACGCCGTTTGCTGGCAAATCATTACCCCTGGACTAAAGTATCGGTAAGGCCGGGCCGTTAAACCCGACAAGGAGCGCAGAGCACAGGACCCGACCGCATCCGCAGGCCCGCTTGGGAGGTACACCATGCTCAGCATGATCTATCGCCTCACCCAGGACTTCGAACGCCGCCACGGAATTCGTCCCAACCTGCTTTACCTCCATCCCGACCACCTGCAACGCTTCCAGCTCGAGTATCCCGATCCCCGCAGCCGCACCGAGATCTTCCGGCGCTTGGGGCTTGAGATCGCCGTCAGCAGCGAAGCGGTACACCCGCACGTGGCCTGGTCGTCGCAGGTGTTGCGCGACGTGGTGTAAGGGCAGCTGGCGGCCGCGAACGTCGCGGCCACGGTGCATCCATCCCCAAGTTCTGCGATAATGCGCGGCTATCGCGAGACCGGCCGGCGCGTTCGCACACCCGTCAACCCGGCCCGCCCAACCCCGAAACGGACAGCAGAGAGAGCAACGGCCGAATGGCGAAAGAAGACAATATCGAGATGGAAGGCACGGTGGTCGAGACCCTGCCCAACACCATGTTCCGCGTGGAGCTGGAGAACGGTCACGTGGTCACGGCCCACATCTCGGGCAAGATGCGCAAGCACTACATCCGAATCCTGACCGGCGACAAGGTCACGGTTCAGCT
>CAZMMH010000460.1:0-2155 GCA_964567315.1 uncultured Gammaproteobacteria bacterium | reverse complement strand
GGGGATCCAGGCCTTCGAGCCGGTGCTGATCGAAGGCAAGGCTATCCAGCTGCATCCGCTGGTGTGCGCCGCGTTCAATGCCGACTTCGACGGTGACCAGATGGCGGTCCACGTGCCGCTGTCCCTGGAGGCGCAGCTGGAAGCCCGCGTGCTGATGATGTCCACCAACAACATCCTGTCGCCGGCCAACGGCGAGCCGATCATCGTGCCGTCCCAGGACATCGTGCTGGGGCTGTACTACATGACGCGGGAAGCGGTGAACGTGAAGGGTGAAGGGCACATATTCACGGATGTCAGCGAGGTACACCGGGCCTACGATACGGGGCAGCTGTCGCTGCACGCCCGGGTCAAAGTGCGTATCCGCGAGCAACTGGCGGACGAGAATGGTGAGATGCAGGTGACCCACAAGCGGTATGACACCAGCGCCGGGCGTGCCCTGCTGTCCGAGATCCTTCCGAAGGGAATGCCGTTCTCCTTCATCAACCGGGTAATGACCAAGAAGCGCATCTCCGAGGTGATCAACATCTGCTACCGCAAGGTGGGCTTGAAAGAAACGGTGATCTTCGCGGACCAGTTGATGTATACCGGGTTTCACTACGCGGCCAAGGCCGGGATCTCCATCGGCGTCGACGACATGGTAGTGCCGGATGACAAGGAGCGCATTCTGGGCGAGGCCGAGAAGGAGGTGAAGAACATCCAGAATCAGTACACTTCCGGCCTGCTCACGGATGGTGAGCGCTACAACAAGGTGGTCGACATCTGGACCCAGACCAGTGAACACGTTGCCAAGTCCATGATGGAGAAGCTGGGAACCGATACCGTGAAGGACGCTGACGGCAACGACGTGACTCAGGAGTCGTTCAACTCCATCTACATGATGGCCGACTCCGGCGCCCGCGGCAGCCACGCGCAGATCCGGCAGCTCGCCGGCATGCGCGGCCTGATGGCCAAGCCGGACGGCTCCATTATCGAGACGCCGATCACCGCCAACTTCCGCGAAGGCTTGAACGTCATCCAGTACTTCATCTCGACCCACGGCGCCCGCAAGGGTCTCGCGGACACCGCCCTGAAGACCGCTAACTCGGGATACCTGACCCGGCGGCTGGTGGACGTCTGCCAGGATCTGGTGGTGACCGGCGTGGACTGCGGAACCACCGAGGGCGTGATCCGACAGGCCCTGGTGCAGGGTGGCGAGGTCGTGATCCCGCTGCGCGACCGCATTCTCGGGCGCGTGGTGGTCGGCGACGTGGTGGATCCGACCAACGACGTGACACTGGCAAAGGACGGCGACATGATCGACGAGAAGCTGGTCGAAGAGATCGAGCACCACAACGTCGACCAGGTCAAGGTTCGTTCAGCCGTCACCTGCGCCACCCGCTACGGCATCTGCGCCAAGTGCTACGGGCGCGACCTGGGGCGCGGACACATGGTGAACCGGGGTGAGGCGGTCGGCGTGATCGCGGCCCAGAGCATCGGCGAACCCGGCACCCAGCTCACCATGAGGACGTTCCACATCGGCGGCGCCGCGTCCCGTGCGGCCACGGTATCGAACGTCGAAGTCAAGACCAATGGCGCGGTGAAGCTGATCAACGTCAAGTTCGTGACCAATTCGGACGGCAAGAACGTGGTGGTGACGCGCTCCGGCGAACTCATCGTGCAAGATGCCCAGGGCAGCGACCGCGAACGTTACAAGCTGCCATACGGTGCGTTGTTGACGGTCAATGACGGCGATTCAGTCACCGCCGGCCAGCTGGTGGCCGGCTGGGACCCGCACACCCACCCGATCATTACCGAGGTGGCGGGAACCATCGAGTTCACCGACGTCACAGACGGCGTGACGGCCAATCAACAGACAGACGAGCTCACCGGTGTGTCCACCTACGTGGTAATGGATCCGAACCAGCGCCGCGGCGCGGCCCGGGACATCAAGCCCATGGTCAGCCTGGTCGACAGTAAAGGCGAGGTTTTGTCGTTCACCGGTTCCGATGTTCCGGCACGCTACCTGATGCCCGCCGGCGCTATCATCATGGTGCAGAACGGTCAGAAGGTGAAGAGCGGGGACGTGCTGGCCCGTATTCCCCAGGAGTCCTCCAAGACCCGTGACATCACGGGCGGTCTGCCCCGCGTGGCCGAGCTG
Source organism: uncultured Gammaproteobacteria bacterium (assembly GCA_964567315.1). GTDB lineage: Bacteria > Pseudomonadota > Gammaproteobacteria > CAZMMH01 > CAZMMH01 > CAZMMH01. The sequence goes on along the minus strand of CAZMMH010000460.1, from coordinate 18 downwards.
TTCGAGGCCCGCAAGCCC
>CAZMMH010000459.1:0-2173 GCA_964567315.1 uncultured Gammaproteobacteria bacterium | reverse complement strand
CTTGAACTGCGCCTGCTGCTGCGGGGGCATGCCCTGCATGGCCAGGGGCACCAGGCGGGTGCCGTCGAGCCAGACGAACAGGCCCTGGCGGCTGGTGTCGATCTGCTTTTCCGCCGCCAGCATGGGGTGGGCGGTATTCGGCTTGAGCGCCGCCAGGGTCTTGTCCAGGGCGTCGGCGGTGGTGGCCAGGCCGGCGAGGAAGAAGGCCCGGTGCTCCTTGGGCTGGAAGCGGAAGAAGACCTGCAGCGGTCCCGCCTGGAGCAGGCCCGGCGCGGCGTCGGACGCCGGGTGCACCAGGCGCATGCGCGGGTCGGCGTCGGTGATCCGTTGCATCAGGGCGTTGAAGGCGTCGAGACCCGGGCTCGCCAGGGTGGCGCTAAGCAGCAGCTGGGCGCTCGGCAGTTGGGCGTCCGGCGGCAGCAGCAGGGCCGCCTCCAGGGGCGAGCGCAACTGGTCCACCAGCAGGTCGAAGCCGAGCATGTCTTCGGGCTTCGGCTCCGCATTGACGCGTTTGGCGAAGGCGGCCTGGATCGCCTCCACCGCCTGAATGTTGGCGTCGCTGTTGAGGGCGTTGCTGAGGACGCTGCCCTTGGGCGCCGCGAGCATGCCCCAGGGGCTGGGAATGCGCAGATAGGCGACGGCATCGGCCGGCAGCTCGCCGCGCAGCCAAGCGGCGGCGGAGACCGCGGTCGAGAGCGGCTTCGGCGGTGCCTTGGCCGCTGTCGCCGGCGGTTTGGCGGCCGGCTTGGGTGGCTCGTCCTTGCCGAAGCAGCCGCTCAGGATCAGGGGTGCGGCGCACGCGAGCGCCAGGATGCGCGAGGTTCTTTTCATTGTTGTCTTCCTTCCTTGTACCGTGGTGCCATCATATCCGCGGCGGCCCGGCGGCTCCACTGCCGCTGGCCCGGTTCCCCCGCTTGGGGTAAAAAGCGGAATACCGTCAACATCCCGCCGAACCCATGCCGCGTCCCATCCTCTACATTCACGGTTTTGCCAGCTCCGGCCATTCGGCCAAGGCCGGCCTGCTCAAGGGCGCCTTCAGCGAGGTCTACACGCCCAGCCTGTCGCACATTCCGCGACTGGCGATGGAGACCCTGGAGCAGTTCATCGCCGCGCTGGGGCCGCGCCGGCCCCTGCTGGTGGGCAGCTCCCTGGGCGGCTACTACGCCCTGTGGCTGTCGCAGCGGCTCGGGCTGCCGGCGGTGCTGGTGAATCCCGTGGTCGCCGCGGACATTCCGGCCGAGCGGGTGGTGGGGCTGCGGCAGAGTCACGTCGACGGCTCGCGCTTCGAGTTCACCGAGGAGCACTACCGGCAACTCGCCGACTTTCGGGTCGAGAATCCCGACACCTCGCGCCTGCTGCTGCTGCTCCAGCTCGGCGACGAGCTGCTCGACCAGCACAAGACCCTGGAGCGGCTGCCGGGGGCGCGTGCGCTGGTCGACCCGGGCGGCGACCACGGCTTTCAGGATTTCGCCCGCAGGCTGGAGGCGATTCGCGCATTTGCGCAGGCGCAAAGGCAATGATGAATCTTGAATGGTGAATGATGAATTTCGGCGTGCGCTGCGCGCACACGTCAACTCTCCACTATCAACCATTCACCATTTACCGTCTCTCAACCCTCTTCCCCAAACACCGTCACCCGGTTCCGTCCGCCCTCCTTGGACTGGTACAGAGCCTGGTCGGTGCGCGTCAGCCAGGCGGCGTAGCCGTCCTCGAAGCTGTCGACCTCGGCCAGGCCGAGGCTGATGGTGTAGCGGATCTCGGCCCCGTCGTGGACCACCGGCGCACCCTCGACGCAGCGGCGCAGGCGCTCGGCGAAGAAGCGGCCGCCGGCGAAATCGGTGTCGGGCATGATCACGCCGAACTCCTCGCCGCCGTAGCGACCGGCGATGTCCACGTCGCGCTTGCAGCGGCGCAACGCCTCGGACACGGCGCGGATCACCTCGTCCCCGGCCGGATGGCCGTGGTTGTCGTTGACCCGCTTGAAGTGGTCGATGTCGAACATCACCAGCACGCTCTTGTGACGGTAGCGCTGGAAGCGGCGGTACTCCGTCTCCAACGCCTCCTCCCAGGCGCGGCGGTTGAGCAGCCCGGTGAGGCCGTCGGTGCGGCCGAGGCGCTCCAGTTCGGCGTTGGCGGCCTGCAGCTCCTGCTCGTCCATAGCCATGTCGGTGAC
>CAZMMH010000458.1:0-2220 GCA_964567315.1 uncultured Gammaproteobacteria bacterium | reverse complement strand
CGGGTGCTGACCAACCACGAGTTGGAAAAGATGGTCGAAACCAGCGACCAGTGGATCCGCGAACGCACCGGCATCCGCCAGCGGCACATCGCCGCCGACGGCGAGACCACCTGCGATCTGGCCGAGGCCGCGGCGCGGCGGGCGATGGAGGCCGCGGGCAGGGGCCCGGCCGACATCGATCTGATCGTGGTGGCCACCACCACCCCGGACCGGGTCTTTCCCAGCACCGCCTGTCTGCTACAGCAGCGTCTGGACATCCACGGTTGCGCCGCCTTCGACGTGCAGGCGGTCTGCACCGGCTTCGTCTACGCTCTCGGCGTTGCCGACAAGTTCATTCGCGCCGGTTCCGCCCGCTGCGCACTGGTGGTCGGTGCCGAGACCCTCTCGCGGATCGTCGACTGGACCGACCGCGGCACCTGCGTGCTGTTCGGCGACGGTGCCGGCGCGGTGGTGTTGGAGGCCTCGGAAGAGCCGGGTATCCTCTCCACCCACCTGCACGCCGACGGCAGCTTCGCGGCCCTGCTCACCACCACCGGCGGGGTTTCCGAGGGGCCGCGGGACGACTTCGGGCCGTTCATCGAAATGCGCGGCAACGAGGTGTTCAAGATGGCGGTCAACACCCTGGGCCGCATCGTCGACGAGACCCTCGAGGCCAACGGCCTGGACAAGAGCGACATCGATTGGCTGGTGCCGCACCAGGCCAATATCCGGATCATCGACGCCACCGCGCGCAAGCTGAAGATGCCCACCGAGCGGGTGGTGGTGACGGTGGATCATCACGGCAACACCTCGGCCGCGTCGGTGCCGCTGGCCCTCGATACGGCGGTGCGCGACGGCCGCATCCAGCGCGGTGAGACCGTGCTGCTGGAGGCCTTCGGCGGCGGCTTTACCTGGGGTTCCGCCCTGCTGAAGTTCTGATCGTTCCAGAATCGCCATTCATAATGATCTGTAAGAGATTGAATTAGAATGAGTATTGCTTTCGTATTTCCCGGTCAGGGTTCGCAGGCGGTGGGTATGCTGGCGGCCCTCGCCGCCGACTTCCCGCAGGTGACGGAGACCTTTGCCCAGGCCTCCGAGGTGCTCGGCTACGACCTGTGGCAGCGGGTCCAGGAGGGGCCGGATGAGGAGCTCAACCGTACCCACGTCACCCAGCCGGCGATGCTCGCGGCCGGGGTCGCCGTATGGCGCGCCTGGCAGGCCAAAGGCGGTGCGGCACCGGCCCTGATGGCCGGCCACAGCCTCGGCGAATATTCCGCCCTGGTCTGCGCCGGGGCGCTCGGCTTCAATGCGGCGGTGGGGCTGGTGGAGAGCCGCGGCCGGCTGATGCAGGCGGCGGTGCCCGAAGGCGAGGGGGCCATGGCGGCGATTCTCGGTCTGGACGACGATAAGGTGATCGCCCTGTGCGCGGAGGCGGCCCAGGGCGAGGTGGTCTCGGCGGTCAACTTCAACTCGCCGGGCCAGGTGGTGATCGCCGGCAGTGCCGCGGCGGTGGAGCGTGCCACCGTGCTGGCGAAGGAGGCCGGGGCCAAACGGGCGCTGAAGCTGGCGGTCAGCGTGCCCTCCCACTGCGCCCTGATGCGGCCGGCGGCGGAACAGCTGGCCGAGCGTCTGGCCGCGATCGAGGTCAGGACCCCGGTCATCCCGGTGATTCACAACGCGGACGTGCTCAGCCACGACGCGCCCGACGCGATCCGCGACGCCCTGAGCCGCCAGCTGTTCAACCCGGTGCGCTGGGTCGAGAGCGTGCGGGCGATGGCCGCGCGCGGCGTCACCACCCTGGTGGAGGCCGGCCCCGGCAAGGTCCTGGCGGGTCTCAACAAGCGCATCGACAAGCGCATGCACGCCCTGCCGGTCTACGACGGCGAGACCCTCGCCCAGGCCCTGGCGGCAACCGAAGGAGAGCAGGCATGACCCTGGAAAACGAAGTCGCACTGGTCACCGGCGCGAGCCGCGGTATCGGCCAGGCCATCGCCCTGGGCCTCGGTCGCGAGGGCGCCACCGTCATCGGCACCGCCACCTCGGAGAGCGGCGCGGCCAAGATCGGCGAGGTCTTTGCCGCCGCCGGGATCAAGGGCGCCGGGCGGGTGCTGGACGTCACCGACGGCGAGTCGGTCACGAGTTTGGTGGCCGCGGTGGAAAAGGAGTTCGGCACCCCCACGATCCTGGTCAACAACGCCGGCATCACCCGCGACAACCTGCTGATGCGGATGAAGGACGAGG
>CAZMMH010000457.1:0-2226 GCA_964567315.1 uncultured Gammaproteobacteria bacterium | reverse complement strand
GAAGGCAGAAGGCAGAAGGCAGAAGGCAGAAGGCAGAAGGCAGAAGGCAGAAGGATGAAGGATGAAGGATGAAGGATGAAGGATGAAGGAGGGCGGCGTTCGTGGCACGGCCTTGTGGGAGCGGCCGCTTGGCCGCGATCGGCCGAGGTCACCGGCGCCGAATCGCGGGCAGGTGCCCGCTCCCACAATGAGAAGGCCACGCACCTGTCAGCGGTGCCGCGGTTCGCGGCTCTGGATAGGCAAAGTGGAATAGAGGATAGTGGGCGGGCCGTTTCGGGGCGATCATGCGCCGGGCGGCGTGCAATCCAACGAATCAGCTGCCAGTCGATCCATGCTCGAAAATATCCGTATCGTCCTCATCAACACCTCCCACCCGGGCAACATCGGCGCCGCGGCCCGGGCCATGAAGACCATGGGGCTGGGCCGCCTCTACCTGGTGCAGCCGGAGCAGTATCCCAACGCGGAGGCCACCTCGCGGGCCTCCGGTGCCGACGACCTGCTGGCCCGGGCCCAGGTCTGCGCGACCCTGGAGGAGGCGCTGGCGGGCTGCCGCTGGGTGGTGGGGCTGAGCGCCCGCGAGCGGCGCTTGGCGGTGCCGCCGATGCATCCGCGGGCCTGTGCCGAGCAACTGCGGGCCGAGGCGGCCGAGGGCGAAGTGGCACTGCTGTTCGGCCGCGAGCGCAGCGGGCTCTCCAACGAGGAACTCGACCGCTGCCACGCCCTGGTGCACATCCCGGCCAACCCGGACTACAGCTCGCTGAATCTGGCCGCGGCGGTGCAGGTGATGGCCTACGAATTGCGGGTGGCCGCCCTCGGCGAGGCACCGGCGGGCGCCGCCGAGCCGGCGGCGGCGGCGGAGGCGCTGGAGCTGCTCTACGAGCACTTCGAGCGGGCGATGGTCGGTACCGGGTTTCTCGACCCGGAGAACCCACGCCTGTTGCTGCGGCGCCTGCGGCGGCTGTTCAACCGCGCACGCCTGGAGCCGGAGGAGGTCGCCATCCTGCGCGGCTTCCTCACCTCGGTGGAGCGGCCCCACCCGCCGAGCGGTGGAAACGGCAAATAACCATGCACCCGTGTCGAGAATCCGGTAGAATTTCCGAGGTATACGCCCGGAAAATTCTTGAGTAAGATAGTCTGAATTTACCGGCGGCGTCGAGACGGCTACCAGGTCCTACATGTTTTCACGCATACGCGAAGACATCAGCTGCATCTTTGAGCGCGATCCCGCGGCGCGGAACGTGTTCGAGATCCTCACGACCTATCCGGGCGTACACGCGGTGCTGTTTCACCGCCTGGCCCATTGGCTGTGGGGGCATGGCCTGAAGTGGCCGGCGCGCTTCATCGCCTCTTTCGCCCGTTGGATGACCGGCATCGAGATCCACCCGGGCGCCAGCATCGGCCGGCGCTTCTTCATCGACCACGGCATGGGCGTGGTGGTGGGCGAAACCGCGGTGATCGGCGACGACTGCACCCTCTATCACGGGGTCACCCTGGGCGGCACCAGTTGGGCCAAGGGCAAGCGCCACCCGACCCTGGGCAACGACGTGGTGGTGGGGGCCGGGGCCAAGGTGCTGGGGCCGATCAGCGTCGGCGACGGCGCCCGCATCGGCTCCAATGCGGTGCTGCTTAAGGAGGTGCCGCCGGGGGCCACGGTGGTGGGCGTGCCCGGGCGGATCATCCAGGGCAAGAGCGATCGGGAGAAGGCGCGCGAGGCGATCGCCAAGAAGATCGGCTTCGACGCCTACGGCATGCATGACGACATGCCGGACCCGGTCGCCCACGCGATCAACTGCATGCTTGACCACATGCACGGCATGGACAAGCGGCTGGAGTCCATGTGCAAGACCATGAAGTCCCTCGGTGCTGAATTGGCGGAGACGGATATGCCGGGGTTGGAATCGTGCGAAATCAGCAGTGCTGCGCGCGATGTGGAGCACACGGAGGGGGATCAGGAGCAGGACAGGGACGACACGCTGGATACGATTAAAAGTTGACTGAAATGCTAAGGTATGTTTATCTTAGTGCGCTGCCAATGAACTGAGGAAGGACATCCGATGAGGCTTACGACCAAAGGCCGGTATGCCGTTACGGCCATGCTTGATCTGGCTCTCCATTACAAGGACGGCCCCATCACGCTGGCCGACATTTCGTCGCGCCAGGGTATCTCGCTTTCGTATCTGGAGCAGCTGTTCTCGCGCCTGCGCAAGAACGGCCTGGTGGACAGCA
>CAZMMH010000456.1:0-2236 GCA_964567315.1 uncultured Gammaproteobacteria bacterium | reverse complement strand
GGCGGTCGCGGATATTGGGCGAAAAGGCGCTGCGCCGCAGCACCGCCCCCATCTCCTCGCACACCGCCTCGATGCGGCTGGCGAACAGACTCAGTTCGATCGGATTCATGGGCGGCATCGTACCGCCATGGAAAAAATGAAAAAACCTGTCTCGCGCAAAGGCGCTAAGGCGCAAAGAAAATCGGATCTAAAAACTCAAGAAACCGCAGTGGGCGCAGCATGCGTGTAGGAAATAGTGGTCATCATGAGCTGATGTTGCCCCGGACCATCCTCCATGGGGCACCCCACCACGGCACCGAAACGAATTCCTTTCGCTCCTTCGATTTGAATTCAGGTTTCCCTTTGCGCCTTAGCGCCTTTGCGCGAGACACGCTTTTGTTTTTCAAGAAGGCCCCGGGGAGAACCCCCGGGGCCGGATGGATCAGAAGCGATAGCCGATGTTGAAGCTGACCGACTGTTCCGACAGGGCGACCTTGGCGTTGGGCGCCTGGGTGTCCGTGGCGGGGGCGGCGAAGCTCTTCTTCGGCACGTACATGTAGGCCAGGCCGACCTGCCAGTGGCGGTTCAGGGCCACGTCGCCGCCGAAGGCGAAATGGGACTCGACCACCGCCGGCAGGATCAGGTTGCGGCTGACCTCGCCGTTGCCGAAGGGCGAGCTGGCGTAGTTGTAGCCGGCGCGCAGGTTGACGTCGTCACCCGCCTTGAAGGCCACACCGATGGCGTAGACGTACTGGTCGTCCCAGTGGGGGTCCATCGGCATGTCCCAGCTGCCCGGGCCGTCGACCTTGAGCTTCTTCATGGTGTCGGCCCAGTTGATCCACTTCACGTCGGCGGAGATGGTGACCCAGTCGGCGGGCTTCAGGGCCAGGCCCAGGGCGAGCTGCTGGGGGAAGTCCAGGTCCAGCTTGTAGGTGCCGGCGGGGAAAGCGCCGAGGGTCGGGTCCGTGATGTCGCCCTTGGCCAACTGGTACTCCAGCGGGGCGAAGTTCTGCTTGCTCTTGTAGCTGGCACCCAGGGTCAGCCAGTCGGCCACGTCCACCAGACCGCCGACCGTGATGCCGAAGCCGAAGCCGCTGGCGCCGCGACCAAGGTCAAAGTTGCTGTAGACCGTGTCGCCGGTGCCGGCACCCGCGGTGTCCAGCATGGTGCGCTGGCGGAACGCGACCTGCTGGTAGTCGAGGTTGATGGAGGCACCGAGGCTGACGCCGTTGCCGGCCTTCCAGGCCAGGGTCGGGGCCATCTGCCAGAAGGCGATGTTGCTGTAGCCGTCCCAGTAGACCGGGGTGCCACCGGCAACCATCATCTTGGTCGGGGCGTAGTCCACACCCATGCCCGAGGTGCCGTACATGCCACCGCCGAAGTAGACGTCGCTGTTGTCGCTGGTCTGTGCGGTCCAGCCGAGGGCCGGCACGCCGTAGAGCTTGGCCTGGCTGGTCTGCTTTTCGCCGGCGGTACCGGTGAAGTCGACGCTGCGGTCGGGCATGAAGCCCTCCATCGAGAAGTCGGCCCGGTTGCCGACCACGGCCATGCCGGCGGGGTTGGTCACCGCGGTCATGGCGCTGCCCGGGGCGGCGGTGACCGCGCCGGCCAGGCTCTTCTGGTAGGTGCCGACGCCGATCAGCTGATAGCCGTTGGTGGCCCAGGCGGGGCTGCTGGCGACGGTGGCCAGGGTTGCGGCCACGGCCGCGCGAAGCATGTTCTTGTTCATCGTTACGTCTCCCTCGCACCGGCGTGGCAGGCGCCGGTGCCCAGCTGTTATTTAAGAATCTTAAGAATTTGACGACCGCGGATAGTAACAGGGTTTTCCCCAACTGCAATTCTTCCCGGCCGGCTGCCGGCTCGCAGCGGTGATTGCATCGTCATCGGTTTGTGCTAAATCTTCACTCCACGCGCGCTCCACGCGCGCGGGAACGCCTTGCGCGAGGGTGTACAAACCGTTGGCCAGGGATTATTCTTTACCAATTAGCTAAGCTATTAGATTGGACCGAAATATCGCACCGGTGGGGCGTCCCGCCCCAGCCGCCGAAAAACCTCAACCGAAAAAACAAGGAGAAGTAAATGGCATTTCAACTGCCCGAGTTGCCCTACGCCAAGAATGCCCTGGAGCCGCACATCTCGGCGGAAACCCTGGAGTACCACCACGGCAAGCACCACAACACCTACGTGACCAACCTGAACAATCTGGTGCCCGGCACCGAGTTCGAGGGCAAGTCGCTGGAAGAGATCATCAAGGCCG
>CAZMMH010000455.1:0-2245 GCA_964567315.1 uncultured Gammaproteobacteria bacterium | reverse complement strand
GGCGATCAGTTCCTTGCCGGTGCCGGTCTCGCCGCGAATCAGCACCGTGGTGTCCCACTTCGCCACCTGGCGCACCTGTTCGAAGATGCGGCGCATCTCGCGGGTGTGGCCGACGATGTTGTCGAAGCCGTAGCTGCCGCGCACCGCGCGGCGCAGGCGGTCGCGTTCGTCCGCCAGGTCGCGCCGCTCCTCCTCCACCGTGCGCGCCAGCAGCACGGTCTGCACGATCAGGTTGCCGACCATCTCCAGGAAACGGGCCCGCTCGTTGAGAAAGCTGTCGACCCCGCCGGCCGGCTGGGCCGCGAGCACCCCCACCATGTCGTTGTCACCGACCCGGATCGGCACGCCGATGAAGGGCTGCTCCGGATCGTAGACGCCGAGGCGACCGAGAAAACGTGGCTCGTCGGCAATCCGCTCCACCACCAGCGGCTCGCCCATGGCCAGGATGCTGCCGACCAGTCCCTCGCCGGGAAGGTAACGCACACTTTCCGCCACCTCCTCCGGGATGCCGTGAACTGCGCTTACCAGCAACTCGCCGCTGCGCGGATCGAGCAGCGTGACCATGCCGCAGTTCATTCCGGCCCGTTCGTGCAGCACCCCGAGCACCCCCTTGAGTGTCTCCTTGAGGTTCAGCGAGCGGCTCAATACCTGGCTGACCCGGTACAGTGCGTCGAGCTCGCCTTCCAGCAACGCCCGGTAGGCGTTCTGCATGAACTCTTCCCGCGAGGATGCAGAATTCATTTGCGCAATATCTCCATCGATCGGGCCGTGACCCGTATCTCTCCGTCAGTCACCGTTCTCCGCCCGCAACGGCAGGCGCAGCACGATCCGGCAACCCTGAGTGTATTCACCGTCGACCTCCAGGGTCCCCGCATGTTCGTTGACCACGTCCTGCACCGTCGGTAGCCCCATGCCGGCGCGGCAACCACCACCCTGCTTGGTGGTGAAGAAGGGTTCGAAGACTTTGTAGCGCAGCTCCTCGGGAATTCCGGGACCGGTATCCTCGATCACCACCCGCACCGCGTCCTCCTCGACCGCGGTCACGATGTGCAGTTCGCGCGGGTCGTTGCGCCCATCAAGGGCATCGAGGGCGTTGTCGATCAGCTGCTTCAACATCGCCCGCAGGCGACGCTCGCGCCCAGGCACGCCGGGCAGCACCGGTTGCGGACGCCAGTCCACCAGAATACCCTCACCCAGCAGACGCTCGGTGGAAATGCCGAGCACCTCGCGCAGCAGCTGATTGATGTTGACCAGCGTCAGGCTCTCTTGCGTCTCCTCGGGTATCGAACGGCGCAGCAGCGCGAGGGCCTGGAAACCGGCCCCGAGGGTCTGCTGGATCACCCCCAGCAGCGGTTCACCGTCACTGCCGCCGTTGGCCTCGGCCCGGCGCTGCGCCAGGCCGGCGGCGGCTGCCAGCATGTTGAGCGGCTGCTCCAGCTGGTAGCTGGCTGCGGCCAGGGTCTCGCGCAGGTTCTCGGTCAGCTCCTCCTCCGCGAGCAGGGCGCGCAGAGCGTTCATCCGCACCTGCTCCTGCCCCTCCTTGAGGGCGGTGATTTCGTTGGCCACCAGCACCAGGTAGTCGCGCACGCGGGTCTCGAAATAGCTCTCCACGGCCGGGTCGCGCTGACGGAACCAGCTGCCGCTGAGGGAGAACCAACGCGGCCGCTTGCCGCCACCCGGATCGAAGCTCACCTCACGATCGACAAAGCAGCGCCCGCGACGCTGCACCGCCTCGAATTCCTCGCCCATGTCCTCGCGCAGGGTGCGAATGAACTCCTCGGCCGGCTCGCGCCCGCTCATATCCTCCGCCAGGCGCTTGTAGGCCTGATTGTTCAGTACCACGGTGCCACTCGCGTCCAGCAGCACCATGGCCACCTCGGCGGTGTCCACCAACGACTCGATCAGGGCCTTCTGGTTGGTGACCTGCTGGGCCATGGTGTGTTCGGCCGTGACGTCGCGGTGCATGCCGAGGTAGAAGGCGGTCTTGCCGGCGCCGTCGAGCACCGGGGTGATGGTCAGGTCGGCGAGATAGCGCTCGCCGCCACGGCGCCGGTTGACCAGCAGCCCCGACCACGGCTTCTGCTGCAACAGCCGCCCCCACATGGTCTCGTAGACGATGGGCGGGGTGGTCTTGTCCGAAAGCATCGACTCGTTGTGCCTCAGGACTGCCTTGGGGCTGTAGCCAGTGATCTGGCTGAAGGCGGCGTTGGCGTAGAGGATGTTGGCCTTGGGATCGGTGATGGAG
>CAZMMH010000454.1:0-2248 GCA_964567315.1 uncultured Gammaproteobacteria bacterium | reverse complement strand
CCTGGGTCGTCTTCGGCGTGCTGCTGTGGGGCCGCCACGCCTTCGGCTGGCGCGGCCGGGTGGCCATTCGCTGGACCCTCAGCGGCTTCGTCACCCTGATGCTGGCCTATTTCGGCAGCAAGATGGTGCTGGAGCTGATCCTCCACCGCTGAGCGCCGCGCAGCCCCACACCTTGACAGCCCCCGCCCCGCCGGCTGAAATGTCTTCCTGCTGGAAATACAAGGACATACCTCGTTGAACGACATACCGACCAGCGTCCTCTTCGGCGCGCTCGTGGTCTGCATCGTGCTCTCGGCCTTTTTCTCGGGCTCAGAGACCGGATTGATGACGCTCAACCGCTACCGGCTGCGGCACATGGTCAAGGACGGCCACCCCGGCGCCAAACGCGCCGACCGCCTGCTGGAACGCCCCGACCGGCTGATCGGGCTGATCCTGCTGGGCAACAACTTCGTCAACATCTTCGCCTCCTCGATCGCCACGATCCTGGCGATCCGCCTGCTGGGCGAGGCCGGTATCGCCGCCGCCGCGCTGATCCTGACGGTGGTGATCCTGATCTTTTCCGAGGTGGCGCCCAAGACCCTGGCCGCCCTGCATCCGGAAAAGGTCGCCTTCCCCGCCGCCTGGATCTACACCCCGCTGCTGAAGGTGTTCTACCCGCTGGTCTGGCTGCTCAACGCCATGGCCAACGGCCTGCTGCGGCTGATGGGCATCTCCTCCACCGAGACCGCCAGCCAGGCCCTGAGCAAGGAGGAGCTGCGCACGGTGGTGATCGAGGCCGGCGCCATGATCCCCGGCCGGCGCCAGGAGATGCTGATCAACATCCTCGACCTGGAGAAGGTCACGGTCGAGGACATCATGGTCCCGCGCAACGAAATCACCGGCGTGGACCTCGACGACGACTGGGAGGCGATCATGGAGCAGCTGACCAACAGCGCCTACACCCGCCTGCCGGTCTACCATGAACACATCGACAACATCGTCGGCGTGATCCACCTGCGCCGGGTGCTGCCCTCCCTGCGCCGCGGCCGCCTCGACCGGGAGGAGCTGGAGCGGCTGCTGAGCAAGCCCTATTTCATTCCCGAGAGCACCCCGCTGAACCGCCAGCTGCTCAACTTCCAGCGCAAGCGCCAGCGCTCCGGCCTGGTGGTGGACGAGTACGGCGATATCCAGGGTCTGGCCACCCTGGAGGACATCCTCGAAGAGATCGTCGGCGAATTCACCACCGACCCGGCCGAGAGCCGCGACGTACACCCTCAGGACGACGGCACCTTCCTGGTCACCGGCAGCGCCTCGATCCGAGAGGTCAACCGGCTGATGGGCTGGGAGCTGCCGATCAGCGGCCCCAAGACCTTCAACGGGCTGATCCTGGAACACCTGGAGTCGATTCCGCAGCCCGGCACCAGTGTCCTGATCAACGGCTACCCTATCGAGATCATCCAGATTGCCGACAACGTGGTGAAAACCGTACGCGTGTCGCCGCGCATCGGCGGCGACGCGTGACGGCCCGACCGCTATAATGGCGACAACGACGACGGCGCACGGGGTGGGGAGAAACGCGTGGCGAAACTGACCCTCGCCTTCAAGGGCAGGACCCTCAACGAGTATCTGTTCGAAGGGGGAGACATCCTGATCGGGCGCGATCCGGAGTGCGCGATCCATATCGACAGCCTGGCGGTCGAACCGCGTCACGCGCGGGTCCACATCGACGGCGACGGCGCGACCCTTTACGATGAGTCGGGCAACGCCGCGGTGCTGGTCGACGGCCGCCCGGTCAACGCCCACGTCCTGAAGGAGGGCCAGGCCTTCCAGGTCGGCAAGCACACCCTGATCTATTCCAACGAGCCTGCCCCGGCGGCCGAAGCGCCGGCGCCGGCCGAACCGTTCATCGCGCCACAGGCGGCGCCTCCCGCGGCCGGGGCTCCGGTCGCCGAGGCGGTGGCCGAGCCCGCCATCGAACCGCCCGTCGAACCGTCCCCGGCCGCAGAGCAGCCGACCATAGGCTGGCTGCAGATGCTCTCGGGCAAGAATCTCGGCCGCACCATCCCGCTCAAACGGGGCGCCACCCGCATCGGCATTCCGGGCCAGCAGACCGCGCTGATTGCCCATCGCGTCGAGGGCTATTTCATCTCCGCGCTGGAGGGCGACGAGGCGCCGGAAGTGGACGGCCAGTCCATCGGCGACCAGGCCCGGCAGCTGCACAACGGTGCTATGATCCGCATCGGCGCGGTCAAGATGCAGTTCTATCTGG
>CAZMMH010000453.1:0-2250 GCA_964567315.1 uncultured Gammaproteobacteria bacterium | reverse complement strand
TCATCGACCTCTGCCCGGTGGGCGCGCTCACCTCCAAGCCCTCGCGCTACAAGGCGCGTCCCTGGGAGCTGAAGCAGCATGACTCGGTGGCGCCCCACGACAGCGTTGGTTCCAACATCTTCCTGCACAGCCGCCGCGGCGAGGTCCTGCGCGCGGTGCCGCGGGAGAACGAGGAGGTCAACGAGGTCTGGATCTCCGACCGCGATCGCTTCAGCTACGAAGGCGTCAACAGCCCCGAGCGCCTGACCCGGCCCATGCTCAAGGTGGACGGCGAGTGGCGCGAGTGCGACTGGGACGATGCCTTCGAGGCCGCGGTCAAGGGGGTGCTGGCCGCCCGGGAGAGCCACGGCGCCCAGGCCCTCGGCGCCCTGGCCTCGCCCAGTGCGACCCTGGAGGAGCTCTACCTGTTCAGCCGCCTGGCCCGCGAGCTGGGCAGCCGCAACATCGATCATCGCCTGCGCCAGGGCGACTTCCGCGACCAGCACCTGGCGCCGGTCTTCCCCTGGCTCGGCCAGTCCCTCGAGGAGCTGGAGCAGGTGGAGGCCGCCCTGGTGATCGGCAGCAACCTGCGCAAGGAGCAGCCGTTGCTCAACCACCGCCTGCGCAAGGCGGCCCTGAACGGCGCCAAGGTGATGTTCGTCAATCCGTTGGCGATGGAGGCCACCTACCCGGTGGCGGCAAGCCTCAACGTGGCGCCGGCGGCCCTGCCCGCGGCCCTGGCCGGCATCGCCAGTGCGCTGCTCGACGGCGCCGCCGCGCCGGCCGGGCTTGCCGGCCTGCTCGAGGGCGTGAGTGCCGATGCCGAGCAGCAGGCGATCGCCGCCGCCCTCAAGGCGGCCGGCAGCGCCACCGTGCTGCTCGGCGGCCTGGCCGTTGCCCACCCGGATTTCTCGCTACTGCGGGCCTTGGCCGACTTCATCGCCGAGCAGAGCGGCGCCCGCTTCGGCTACCTTTCGGTCGGCGGCAACAGCGTCGGCGCCTGGCTGGCCGGGGCCGTGCCGCACCGCACCGCCGGCGGGCATCCCGATGAGCCTGCGGGCATGGATGCCCGCGGCATGCTGGAACAGCCGCGCCAGGCCTACCTGCTGCTCAACGTCGAGCCGGGGCGGGACTGCTGGAATCCGGCCCAGGCGAACGCCGCCATGCGGGAGGCCTTCGTCACCGCCCTGACGCCGTTTGCCGACGAGGGGCTCATGGCCGTGGCCGACGTGCTGCTGCCGGTGGCCACCTTCGCCGAGACCGCCGGCACCCTGGTCAACGGCGAGGGCCGCTGGCAGTCCTTCGCCGGCGCGGTGCCGCCGCCGGGCGAGGCGCGCCCGGCCTGGAAGGTGCTGCGGGTGCTGGGCAACCTGTTCGGCCTGGCGGGCTTCGAATACCTGTCGGCGGAGGAGGTGCGCGACGAGTTGCATGGCCTCTGCGGCGAACTCTCCCAGGACAACCACCTCGCCTCCTACCAGGTGGCGGCCCCCGCGGCCGCGGCCGGGCTCTGGCGGGTGGGCGAGGTACCGCTTTACGCGGTGGATTCGCTGGTGCGCCGGGCGCCGTCGCTGCAGGCGACCGCCGATGCGGTGGAGGCCTGCGTGGCGCTCAACCCGGCGGAACTGGAACGCCTCGGCCTGAGCGGGGTGGAGCAGGTGAAGGTGCGCCAGGGCGATGCCGAGGCACTGCTGCCGCTGCACGGTGACGCCCGGGTGGCCGCCGGCGCGGCCTGGATTCCGGCCGGCGTCGCCGGCAGCGAGGGCCTGGGTCCCCTGTGCGGTCCGGTCGAACTGGAACGGGCGTGAAGGGGCAACGAATGACCGGAGCGGAGGCTTAATGGAGACGGTGCAGGCATTGTTCGGCTGGCTGCCGCCGGGGCTGCAGACCGCCAGCTGGATCATGATCAAGGTGATGGCGATCCTGGTGCCGTTGCTGGTGGTGGTGGCCTGGTATCCCTACGCCGAGCGCAAGGTGCTGGCCTACATGCACGTGCGCGTGGGGCCGAACCGGGTCGGGCCCAAGGGCTGGCTGCAGCCGATCGCCGACGCCCTCAAGCTGATGTTCAAGGAGATGATTCTCCCCACCAACGCCGACCGCTTCCTGTTCCTGGTCGCGCCGGTGCTGGCGGTGGCGCCGGCCCTGGCGGCCTGGGCGGTGATCCCCTTCGACAACGGCCTGATCCTGGCCAACGTGGACGCCGGCCTGCTCTTTGTCCTCGCCCTGACCTCGGTGGGCGTCTACGGCATCATCATCGCCGGCTGGGCCTCCAAC
>CAZMMH010000452.1:0-2252 GCA_964567315.1 uncultured Gammaproteobacteria bacterium | reverse complement strand
GCCGCGGCTGCAGGTTTAGGAAGGCGCACACGTCGCCGAACTGCAGGTCGGCGTCCACCAGGGCGGCCGGCGACTCGGGCGTGTTCAGCGCCAACGCCATGTTGACGGCGACCGTGGTCACACCCGCCCCGCCGCGTGGGGCAAAGACGGCAATGACCTTGCCCTGTACCCCTGGACTTGACGGCTGAATCTGCGTCAGCGGTGGAAGCTGGGCGGTGACCTTCTGCATCCGCTCGCCCTTGGAGGCAGCGGCGCGGATCGCCTGAGCCAGCCTGTCCCCGTTGATGTAATTGCTGACCCAGTCGGCGGCGCCGGCGCGCATGGCGTTGCGCACACCCTCGGTGTCGTTCTCCAACGAGAGCATCACCACCTGCGCCAGAGGATGGTCGGCCAGCAAATGCCGCGTGGCCTCGAAGCCGTCGCTGGGCGGCAAGCCCGGGTCCATCAGCACGACGGTCGGCTCGAGACTCTCCATTTTTTCCAGGGCTTCCGGCATCGAGCGCGCCTGCCCGACGACGCGGATGTCGCTCTCGAAGTGCAGCAGGCGCGTCACACCCTCGACCTTGGTCTCGTTGTCGTCGGCGAACAGAACTTGAATGGTTTGGGTCTCGGCCATGGCGATCCCTTAAACAAAGGCAGGCGCCGAGGGTTGACAGGCTGGGGGTGGCGCGCAACCGGTTTCTATTCTGGGCCGATTTACACCAGACGACCAGTAGGCCAAGGGGACTAGCGGGCCTTACAGTTACCTTTCGGCCGGCAGCAATCCGCTGCGGATTGGCGCCGACCTCGAAATGGCATGGGGTGAGAGAGCACTTGTCGTCGGGTGAAATACTTCCAATTTAGTCGAGGCACAGGATTGGAGGGCCCGTGGGGTCGAGCGAAATGCGTCCAGAGAGATCGATGCACACGATTGCGTGGGATGTGGGGGACATCTCATGTCCTCCTCGCTTGCATCCTGAGCGGAGCGAAGGGCACGGCGCCCCCCTTTGAAGGGGGCCCCATACGGGGTTAGATTAGGAGTTGCCCCTTAAATCTAGTGCAGCGATCAGGGGGATGCCTCGGGCGGGGGCGCCGACCTCGACACGACGCGAGGAGAAAGAGCAATCGTGGTCGCTCTTCGCGCGACCAGAGGGATCGACGCACGCGATATCAAGAGGGCCTGCAGGAGGGCAGATGAAGAATAGCCTCTGGCTCCTGAGACCGAGCACGGTAGACTGACATCCAGGTCGTGGTCAGTCGATCTTGTGAAACCTGTCACAAAGTGGCCCGGCCAACGGCCGATGCGTCTTGAGGCCTGCCCCGATCTATGCTACTCTGGTGCAACTCGCCGCCGGCGGACCAGCACCTGCCGACCGCGGGACGCCCCTCGACTGACACCACCACACCGTCATCAAAGCCCCATTGGAGCGTTTCATGCGAGCCTGCCCCTCCCTCGCTTGTGCACCTTATGGTCTAAAGCGGCCATCGCCTGGACGGATTCCCACAGACCGGCCAAGGGCTGGGAATACCCGATGAGCACCCACCGCTTGCTGGGCGCCGAAGGCAAGGTCTACCTCGTCGAGGGCGAGGCGAGTTTCGGACGCGATTCCCAGTGCACCTATTCGTTCGACGATTCGGAGGTCTCGCGCCGCCACGCCACCGTCTACGAGGCCGGTGGCACCCTGATGCTGCGCGACGATGGTTCGGCCAACGGAACTTTCCTCAACGGACAGCGCGTGGCCATGCCGACTGTCCTTTCGCCAGGTGACCAGATCCAGCTCGGGCGCACCGTCCTGAGCGTCCCCGGCGCCCCGGCTCCGGCGGCCCGGCCGGCGGCTTCGTTGGTTGCCGCGCCGCCGCCGATGCCAACCCCACAGCCGGCCCCCGCCCCTGCCCCGCAGGTCGGCCGGCGGTCGCGCCTGCCCCTGATCCTCGGCGGTTGCGCCGTCGTGGGGCTGTGCCTGCTGGCCGGCGTCGCCTTGGTTGTGTTCCTCCCTCGCACCGGACTGCTGGGGGCCCTTCCATCCCAGGGTGACCTGGCCTCGGGGGACGACTCTGGCGTGGAGGAGGCACTCACGGACGACACGGTCGACGCCCACTCGGGGGTGCTCGCCTGCCTCGGCCGACCGGGCGCTTTCACGCCTTCCCAAATTGTGGTCGGCGGAGTCCCGGTGAGGGATGAGGCCTGGCGCGGGTCCGGTTTCGGCGCACGGGTCAATTTGGTCGAAGGTGGGGCCGCCTGGGCCATCGCCACTGATCCGGCGCCCAACGAC
>CAZMMH010000451.1:0-2257 GCA_964567315.1 uncultured Gammaproteobacteria bacterium | reverse complement strand
AGCCGGCGTGCTCGAACAGGGTCTCGCCGTCGCGCACCAGCGGCGGCACCACCGGGATCTCCTGCGCCGCCAGCTCCAGGGTGAAGGCGTGCTCCTCACGGATCGCCTCGTCGCTCCAGCGCCCGGGGCGGTAGAACTTGGCCACCAGCGGCGGCGCATCCTCGATGCCCACCTGGTAGACCCGGTTTTCGTAGCTGTTCAGCGCCAGCAGGCTGCCGTTCACCCGCACCCCGGAGGTCTCCACGGCGTCCAGCAACAGGTCCGGGGTCAGGCCCGCGTAGGGGGTCTGTGCGCTGTCGGTATCGGTTGTATCGCTCATGGGGCGGTATTCTGGGCCTCCGCGGGCGCTCATGCTAGATTCCCCAGCACTCGGCGCCGACGGTGCGCCGGAACCGCTTTCCGAGGTTGACGCCATGCCCAATCCACTGCTCGAAATGACCGGGCTGCCGCCCTTTTCCGCGATCCGCCCGGACGATGTCGAACCGGCCATCGACCAGTTGTTGGCCGACAACCATGCCCGAGTCGAGGCCTTGCTGGGTACCGGCGGTCCCTATAGCTGGGACGCCCTCGTCGCGCCGCTGGAATACCTGGAGGACCGTCTCAACCGCGCCTGGTCGCCGGTCAGCCACATGAATTCCGTGGTCAACTCGGAGGCGTTGCGGGCGGCCTACAACGCCTGTCTGCCCAAGTTGGCGGACTATGCCACCGAGATGGGCCAGAACCGCGGGCTGTTCGAGGCCTTCCGCCAGCTCCGCGACGGCGCCGGTTATGCGGCCCTGAGCCAGGCACAGAAAAAGGTGATCGACAACGCCCTGCGCGATTTCCGCCTCGCGGGCATCGACCTGCCCGCGGCCGAGCAGGCGCGCTACAAGGCGATCATGCAGCGCATGGCCTCACTCACGGCGAAGTTCGAGGAGAACCTGCTCGACGCCACCAACCACTGGAAGAAGCAGGTCACCGACGAGGCGCTGCTCGCCGGCCTGCCCCCCAGTGCCCGTGACATGGCCCGCCAGACCGCCGAGCGCGAGGGGCTGGAGGGGTGGCTGTTCACCCTGGAGTTCCCGTCCTACTACGCCGTGGTCACCCACGCCGACGCGCGCGGGCTGCGCGCGGAGCTCTACACCGCCTACGTCACCCGCGCCTCCGACGAGGGCCCGGATGCCGGCCGTTTCGACAACGGCGCCGTGATGGAGGAGATCCTCGCCCTGCGCCATGAGGCCGCCCGCCTGCTCGGCTTCGACAACTATGCCGAGCGCTCGCTGGCCACCAAGATGGCCGCCGACACCGCCCAGGTGATCAGCTTCCTGGAGGAGCTGGCGCAGCGGGCCCTGCCGGTGGCACAGCAGGAGTTCGACGCCCTGCGCGCCTTCGCCGCCGAGCATCTCGGCATCGCGCAACTGGAGGCCTGGGACGTGGCCTACGCCGCCGAGAAGCTGCGCCGCCACCGCTACGACATCAGCCAGGAGGAGCTCAAGCCCTACTTCCCGGCGAACCGAGTGCTGGCGGGGATGTTTTACGTGGTGAACCGGCTCTACGGCCTGCAGGTGTCCGAGCAGCACGACGTCGACACCTGGCATCCGGACGTGCGCTTCTTCGACATCCGTGACGAGGACGGCGAACTGCGCGGCCAGTTCTACCTCGACCTCTACGCGCGGCCGAAGAAGCGCGGCGGCGCCTGGATGGACGAGTGCATCAGCCGCCACGTGGGCGCCGAGGGCGTACAGACCCCGGTCGCCTACCTCACCTGCAATTTCACCCCGCCCATCGGCGACGACCCGGCGCTGTTCACCCACGACGAGGTGCTGACCCTGTTCCACGAGTTCGGCCACGGCCTGCACCACATGCTGACCCGGGTCGACCACGTCAGCGTCTCGGGCATCAGCGGGGTGCCGTGGGACGCGGTCGAGCTGCCCAGCCAGTTCATGGAGAACTGGTGCTGGCAGCGCGAGGCCCTGGAGCACATCGCCGGCCACCACCAGACCGGCGCGCCGCTGCCGCCCGAGCTGTTCGAACGCATGCTGGCGGCCCGGAACTTCCACTCGGCGATGCAGATGGTGCGCCAGCTGGAGTTCGCCCTATTCGATTTCCGCCTGCACATGGAGTACGTGCCGGAGAAGGGCGGGCGCATCTACGAACTCCTCGACGAGGTGCGTTCGGCGGTGGCCGTGGTCCAGCCACCGTCGTTCAACCGCTTCCCCCACAGCTTCTCCCACATCTTCGCCGGCGGTTACGCCGCCGGCTACTACAGCTACAAGTG
>CAZMMH010000450.1:0-2275 GCA_964567315.1 uncultured Gammaproteobacteria bacterium | reverse complement strand
CCGGCATCGACTGCCGGTGAATCCCTCCCAAGGTCAAAACATGAGGTACCCGCCATGAACACTTTCAATCGCTCGCAGATCACACATCGCGTCGCCATGGGCGCATTGGTTACGGCACTTCTGCTCGGCCTCGGCGGCTGCGCGGGCATGTCGACCCAGGATAAGAACACCGCGGTAGGCGCCGGTATCGGCGCGGTCGGCGGCGCCGTTCTTACCGGCGGCAGCGCGGTCGGAACCGTCGGTGGTGCCGCGGTAGGCGGCGTCATCGGCCACGAGATCGATCATTGACCTCAGGCCGGCGATGGCCGCGTCGCCTCGGCGACATCGGAGAAAAAAGCGCATGAGACCGATCGCGACCATTGGCACGGCCCTGCTCGCCGGCGCGCCCCTCGTGGCGCCGGCCGGGACCGGCAGAAAAGGCGGGGAACAGGCCGCCATGACGCCGGCACGGACACTCCAGACGCGATGGACGGTGCGAAGAGGTGATCGGCCTATTCCGATTGCCCGGACCTTCGCCCTACCCATCAACCGTCTCCACGAGACTAGATGAGGAGGTGCAGCATGACTGCAAGGTACGCACACGGTGTTATCGCAACGGCGGTGGCCCTGGCGGTAATCGCCGGTATGGCCGTTGCCGCTGAGCCCACGGGTAATCCGGGCTATCTGCTCGACGAACGGGGCCGCGTGGTGGTGAACAACTACGGCGAATGCTGGAAGACACCCGAATGGACCCCGGCCCACGCCATCCCGGCGTGCGACCCGCAATATTTCACCAAGACCGGGCCGGCGGTGCAGAAAGTCATCGAACGCGTGACCCTGGCCGACGGGAGCACGACTTTCTTTAACTTCAATGGCTCCGCCCTGCGCCCAGCAGGCGAAGAGAAGCTCAACGACGTGGTGAAACTCCTGGATGGTTACAAGCGCGTGGACAAAGTGACCGTCAGCGGTTACACCGACCCCATCGGCAACGATGAGGACAACCGTCTGTTGTCGGAGCGGCGCGCGGCAAGTGTGAAGGCCTATCTGGTCGCACACGGCGTCGACGCCAACCTGATCACCACCAGGGGGCTTGGCGAAACGGAGCTGGTCACGACCTGCGAAGGGAAGCATGGGCGCGATCTGATCGCGTGTTATCAACCCAATCGCCGGGTGGAGATCGAAATCGCCGGAGAAAAGGGAGTGGCGCGTTAGCGCTGCCTTCGCGGTACCTGATGGCCCGAGCCGGCCTTGAGCCCGGCGGCACGCCCGTTGACGGGAACCTGGCGAACACCTGGTTTCAGTAACGGATCCGCCGCAACCCTGTGGCCTCCGGGCTATGACGACTCCACGCCGAGGTGACGTCCCATGTCGTCGGGGACAGACCACGGTTGTTACCCTATACGCCAATAACCGGGTTGGGCCGACCACGGCCAGTTTCTCGCTGGCCTTCGAAAACCTTGGCGATCATTTCCGTCAGGTGGGATTGTCCTTGCCCACTGCGACAATCTGGGTCCCCGACAGCCGGTCGTGCAGGGTCAGCTGCTCGTGGTCGAAGTAGAGCCAGCCGAAGCCGCCGGTAAAGATTGCCACGGCGAGGCCGCGGATGGCGCCGAGCGGCATGTGGCGCCAGATCACCACCACGGCAATGGAAAACACTGCGAGCACCGCGAGGGCGACCAGGTAGCGCACCGCCGCGTGCTTCCAGCTGGCGGGATAGCCCTCGATGGTGATCACCCGCAGGCGCCAGCTCTTCAGCCCGAGGGTCTGGCCGCCGTGGGTCCAGAACCAACCGAAGAAGAGGAAGGCCACACCCAGGATGTAGAGGTAGAAACCGGCCTCCAACAGGGGGTGGCCGGTATAGAAGGCCGCCTGCAGCTGCTTCTGCTCGGTGCCGAACATCAGGCTCGGCGGGATCGCGGCGAGAAACAGGATCGCGATCAGCAGCAGGCTGTCGTAGAACAGGGCGGCCAGGCGGCGGAAGAGGCTGGCGCGTTCAGGTGCGGTCTGGGTTTCGGTCATTGGCCTATTCGATGTTCAGTTTCTTCAGGCGGTAGCGCAGCTGGCGGAAGGTGAGGCCCAGCAGGCGCGCGGCGGCGGTCTTGTTGAAGCGGGTCTGCTCCAGGGCCTTCATGATGGTCTGGCGCTCTATGTCGTCGACCCGGTCGCCCAACTCGGCGAAGTCGGCCGGCAGTTCGTCGTCACCGCTCGGCAGCGGCAGCGGCGCCTCGGGCAGGTGCAGGTCGCCGGCGTGGATCACGTTGCCCTCGCACAGGGTCATGGCCCGTTCCAGGATGTT
>CAZMMH010000449.1:0-2287 GCA_964567315.1 uncultured Gammaproteobacteria bacterium | reverse complement strand
CGAGGTGCTGCTCGCCCCCACCCGCATCTACGTCAAGCCGCTGCTGGCGCTGTTCGCCGAGGTCGAGGTGCACGCCCTGGCCCACAGCACCGGCGGCGGCTTGCCCGGCAACCTGCCGCGGGTGCTGCCCGAGGGGGCCCGCGCGGTGGTCGAACCCGCGCGCTGGGAGCGCCCGGCGGTGTTCGACTGGCTGCAGCAGCAGGGCGGCGTCAGCGACGCCGAGATGTACCGCACCTTCAACTGCGGCGTGGGGATGGTGGTCTGCGTGGCCGCCGCGGACGCCGAGCGTGCGGTGGAGCTGCTGCGCGCCGCCGGCGAGGAGGCCAGCGTGATCGGCTTCATCGAGGCCGGCGCGCTCACCGAGGTGGAGATCCGGGACGCGGATCGGTGAGCACGGAACGGTCCAAGCTGCCGCTGGTGGTGCTGGTCTCCGGCAACGGCAGCAATCTTCAGGCCCTGATCGACGCCGCCGCCGCGGGGCTGCCGGTGGAGATCCGCGCGGTGATCAGCAACCGTCCCGGGGCCTTCGGCCTGGAGCGGGCGCGCCGTGCCGGGATCGCCGCGGAGGTGGTCGACCACCGCGACTTCCCCAGCCGCGAGGCCTTCGACGCCGCGCTGATGAGCCAGATCGACCGCCACGCCCCGGCCCTGCTGGCGCTGGCCGGCTTCATGCGCATCCTCACCCCCGGCTTCGTCCACCATTACGCTGGGCGGATGCTCAACATCCACCCCTCCCTGCTGCCGGACTTCCCCGGCCTGGAGACCCACCGCCGTGCCATCGAGGCCGGCGCCAGCAACCACGGGGCCACGGTGCACTTCGTCACCGACCAGCTCGATGGCGGCCCGCCGGTGCTGCAAGCCGAAGTCCCCGTGCTGCCGGGCGACACCCCGGAACAACTCGCCGCGCGGGTGCTGGAGCAGGAACACCTTATCTACCCCCTGGCAGTGCGCTGGTTCGCCGAGGGCCGGCTCCAGTGCAGTGACGGCCAGGCCTGGCTCGATGGCCGACGGCTGGAGCAGCCGGAGACCCTGGGCAGGCGCCGGGAGGCAAGCGCATGAACCCGTCCCTCGCCCGCGTCGCGGCCCTCGCCCTGCTGTTCGCCACCGCCGGCGCGAGTGCCAACGGCACCACGGCACACCCCCTCGCGGCGCCGACAACCGCCGCGACAACGGCCACGGCAGCGCCGGCCCCCGCCCCGCTGCGCCCCTACGTGGCCCGCTACCAGCTCTCCCGTAGCGGCCTGCGCCTGGCCGAGGGCACCTTCGAGGTCCGCACCGACGGCGACCACACCTACCTCTACGTCTCCCGCTCCAAGCCGGTGGGAATCGCCTCCCTGTTCCGCAGCGACGACATTCTTGAGCAGACCCGCTGGCAGTGGCTGAACGACACAGTGCATCCGCTGGACTACCGTCTCGACCACACCGGAATCGACAAGCCGCGCCACGTGCACATCTCTTTCGACTGGCCGAGCAGGCGGGTGATCAACGACGTCAACGGCAGCCGCTGGAAGATGAACATCCCGCCCGACACCCTGGACAAGCTCAGCGTGCAGCTGGCCCTGTCACTGGCCCTCAAGCGCGGCGAGCGCGGCCCGTTCCAGTTCCCGGTGGCCGACGGCGGCAAGCTGAAAACCTACTACTTCACGGTGGAGGGCGAGGAGAAGGTGAAGACTCCGGCGGGCCGCTTCGACGCGGTGCGGGTGCGCCGCGACCAGGACAAGCGCCGCACGGTGCTCTGGTTCGTCCCCTCCCTGGACTGGCTGCCGGTACGCCTGGACCAACTGGCCAAGCACATGAGCATGCAGTTGGTCAGCGTGGAATGGAAAAAGAAGTGAAGAGTTGAGAGTGGATAGTCGATAGTCCCGGTGTGCGCTACGCGCACGCCCTATCTGAAAACCGTGCACAGCACTCCAATACTACTCACTATCCACTATCAACTATTCACTGATCTTTCAGGTCTTGGGCAACGTCACGCCCCGCTGCCCCTGATACTTCCCGCCGCGATCGCCGTACGACACATCGCACTCCTCGTCCGATTCGAAGAAGAGCATCTGGGCCACGCCCTCGTTGGCGTAGATCTTGGCCGGCAGCGGGGTGGTGTTGGAGAACTCCAGGGTCACGTGGCCTTCCCACTCGGGTTCCAGCGGGGTCACGTTGACGATGATGCCGCAACGGGCATAGGTGGACTTGCCGAGGCAGACGGTCAACACGGTGCGCGGAATGCGGAAGTACTCCACCGTGCGGGCCAGGGCGAAGGAGTTGGGCGGGATGATGCACACGTCGGACT
>CAZMMH010000448.1:0-2290 GCA_964567315.1 uncultured Gammaproteobacteria bacterium | reverse complement strand
CGCGCCACCGGCGCGGTGATCCGCAGCCAGTCGCCGCTGGTGGCCCACATCAACGACGATCCCGAGGTCTGGGCACACATGTGGCGCGAGCAGGTGCGCCTCGGCATCGTCCCCTACTACATGTTCGTCGAGCGCGACACCGGTGCGCGGCGCTATTTCGAGGTGCCGCTGGCGCAGGCCTGGGAGATCTACCGCGAGGCCAAGAAGCGGGTTTCGGGCCTGGCCCGCACCGCACGCGGCCCCTCCATGAGCGCCGGGCCGGGCAAGGTGGAGGTCCAGGGCGTGGCTGAGGTCAACGGCGAAAGGCTGTTCGTTCTGCGCTTCATCCAGGCGCGCAACCCGGACTGGGTACAGCAGCCCTTCTTCGCCCGCTTCGACGAGGAAGCCACCTGGCTCGACGGCCTCGCCCCCGGCCTGGACGCCGACGACTTCTTCTATCAGGAAGAGTTTGACGCGATGGTCGGCTGCTAGCAGCCGCCCGCCAGCAGGCGCCGCCCGGGGTTTCCGGTCAGCGGTGCTTGCGCCAGACCAGGGTACGGTTGTTGGCCGGCATGGCGTGGTCCCCCACCCGCTCCATGCCCGCGGCCCGGGCCAGGGCATCCAGGGCGGCGACGTCACGGATGCCGCTCAGGGGGTCGCGTGCCTTCAGCCACTGGTCGAAGCGCGCGTTGCTCTCGCTGGTATAAGCCCCGTTGTAGTTGAACGGGCCGTAGAGGCAGAACAGCGCCGCCGGCTCCAGCACCCGGCCCAGTCCGTCGAACATCGCCCCCACCGCCTCCCAGGCCATGATATGCACCGTGTTGGCGCTGAAGGCGGCATCGTAGCTGGCCTCGGGCCAGGGCCCGCAGACGTCCAGATCCAGCGGCGGCAGCACGTTCGGCAGCCGCGCCTCCGCCAGCCAGGCCTGGATGCCCCCATGGTTCTCACACCGTTCGCTGGTCTGCCAGGTCAGGTGGGGCATCGCCTCGGCGAAATAGACTGCGTGCTGACCGGTGCCGCTGCCGATCTCCAGCACCCGCGAGCGGTCGGCGAAGCGCCCCCGCAGCACCTCGAGGATCGGCGCCTGATTCTCGGCGCAGGATTCGGCGAACGGTTTGCCCACGTTCATGCCTTCTCCTGCCCGCCCCGGCCGAGCTGCTCGCGATATTTCTGCACCAGGGCGTGGAAGCGCGGCGTTAGGCCTGCATCCTCGTAGATCGGGTCGCCCAGTTCGTCCTCGGCGACCACCTTCTGTCCCGCCCGGTAGGGCAGGGTCGCCTCCACCTCGTCCAGGGCCGCCGCCAGCAGATCTGAGATGACCTTTTCCTCGCTACGACCGGGAAACAGCTCCGTCAGTGCCGCGACCCGCGCCGCGTTGTGCAGGCTCAGTTTGACCTGCACCTCGCGCACGCTCTGCAGTTCGCTGGAGGCCTTTTCCCAGGCCTGAATGATGTTGCTGATCTTCATGCGTACCTCGTAGCTCGTCGAACGGCCAATGGGGCTAGCATAGCCGTCTGCCGAACCAGCACCATTGGGGCATGCCCGCATTGCGCGGCCGCCCGGCGTGACCGTTCGCACAGCGCCGTTCTGGTAAAATTCCCCCGATGGACGTCTCCTATATTCTCGATCCGCTGAACGCCGCGCAGCGTGAAGCGGTGAGCGCTCCCGCGGCGCCCATGCTGGTCCTCGCCGGCGCCGGCAGCGGCAAGACCCGGGTGCTGGTCCACCGCATCGCCTGGTTGGTGGAGGTGGAGCAGGTCTCGCCCTACGCCATCCTCGCCGTCACCTTCACCAACAAGGCCGCCGCCGAGATGCGCGGGCGCACCGAGCGCCTGCTCTCCCTGCCCGCCTCCGGGCTCTGGATCGGCACCTTTCACGGCATCGCCCACCGCCTGCTGCGTGCCCACTGGCAGGAGGCCGGTCTGCCCCAGACCTTCCAGATCCTCGACAGCGACGACCAGTACCGGCTGATCCGCCGGGTGCTGCGCAGCCTGGAGGTGGACGAGGCCCAGTGGCCGCCGAAACAGACTCAATGGTTCATCAATGCACGCAAGGACGAGGGGCTGCGCCCGGCCCACATCGATGACCGTGGCGACCCCTACCTGCGCCAGATGGTGCGTTTCTACGCCGCCTACGAGGAGGCCTGCCGCCGCGCCGGGGTGGTCGACTTCGCCGAGCTGCTGCTGCGTTCCCACGAGCTGTGGCTGAACAACCCGACCCTGCTGTCCCACTACCGCGAGCGCTTCCGCCACTTGCTGGTGGACGAGTTCCAGGACACCAACACCATCCAGTACGCCTGGCTGCGGGTGCT
>CAZMMH010000447.1:0-2290 GCA_964567315.1 uncultured Gammaproteobacteria bacterium | reverse complement strand
CTCTTCGTTGCCGACCTCGCCGATGGTGGCGCGGCAGTCGACATGAATCTTACGCATCTCGCCGGAGCGCAGACGCAGGGTCGCATAAGCGCCGTCGCGGGCGGCCAGCTGCACGCCAGCGCCGGCGGCGCGGGCCAGCTGCGCGCCCTTGCCCGGTTTCATCTCGATGCAGTGAACCACCGAGCCGACCGGGATGTTGCGCAGCGGCAGGCAGTTACCGGCCTTGATCGGCGCATGGCTGCCGGACATCAGCTCGTCGCCGGCGGCAACGCCGCGGGGTGCGATGATGTAGCGACGCTCACCGTCGAGATACAGCAGCAGGGCGATGTTCGCGCTGCGGTTGGGATCGTATTCGATCCGCTCGACGCGGGCTTTGACCCCGTCCTTGTCGCGACGGAAATCGATCTCGCGATAACGGCGCTTGTGACCACCCCCAACGTGACGGGTGGTGACACGGCCGGAGTTGTTGCGGCCGCCGCTCGCGGTCTGCTTTGTCACCAGCGCACGATGGGGCTGCCCCTTGTGCAGCCCAGGCGTCGCCACCTTGACTACGAACCGGCGACCTGCTGAGGTCGGTTTCGCTTTTACCAGAGCCATGATCCAGTCCTTACCCTAACTGTCTCTATTCGCCCGCGGGCCGCCTTACTCGGCGCCCAGCAGGTCGATCTCCTGACCACTCTCGAGGGTCACGTAGGCCTTCTTCCAATCGGAGCGGCGCCCGACCTTGCCGCCGAAGCGCTTGGTCTTGCCCTTCACGTTGAGCACGCTGACGCCCTTGACCTTGACGTCGAACATCAGTTCGACGGCCTTTTTGATCTCCGGCTTGGTCGCGTCCGAGGCCACCCGAAACACAAACTGTTGATGCTGCTCGGCCAACAGGTTGGTCTTTTCCGACACGTGCGGCGCCAGCAGCACCTTCATCAAGCGTTCCTGGTTCATCCCAGCCACTCCTCGATCTTGCGCAGCGCGGCAACGGTCATAACCACCTTCTCGCTGCCCACCAGGCTCACCGGATCCAGGCCGGCGACGTCGGTGACGCCGATCTTCGACAGGTTGCGTGCCGCGAGGTAGAGATTGTCGTCGGCACCCTCGGTGACGATCAGACCCTCGCTCACGCCCAGCTGACCGAGCTTGCCCAGCAGCTCTTTGGTCTTCGGCGCGCTGACGCTCATCTCCTCGACCAGCAGCAGGCGCTCCTGACGCACCAGCTCGGACAGAATGGAGCCCATGGCGCCGCGGTACATCTTCTTGTTGAGCTTCTGCGAGTGGTCGCGATTGCTCGCAGCGAAGGTCACGCCGCCGCTGCGCCACAGTGGGCTGCGGATGGTACCGGCGCGGGCACGACCGGTGCCCTTCTGGCGGAACGGCTTGCGCCCACCACCAGAGACGTTGGCGCGGCTCTTCTGAGCCTTGGTGCCGGCGCGCGCGCCAGCCAGGAATGCGGTCACCACCTGGTGCACCAGCGCTTCCTTGAATTCGCGG
The DNA here is from genome assembly GCA_964567315.1 of uncultured Gammaproteobacteria bacterium. Taxonomy (GTDB): domain Bacteria; phylum Pseudomonadota; class Gammaproteobacteria; order CAZMMH01; family CAZMMH01; genus CAZMMH01. The sequence goes on along the minus strand of CAZMMH010000447.1, from coordinate 808 downwards.
CCGAAGGTGGCGTCGGAAACGTCGACACTCGCGCCATCGGTCGCATTCTGAACTTGCAGCTGCATGACCCTCTCCTCAGCTCCGCGCCTTGACCGCGGCACGCACGATCACGTCGCCATTCTTCGCGCCCGGAACCGCGCCGCGAACCAGCAACAGGTTCCGTTCGGCGTCCACCCGCACCACCCGCAGGTTCTGCGCGGTGGTCCGGACGTTACCCATGTGGCCGGACATCTTCTTGCCCTTGAACACGCGGCCCGGGGTCTGGTTCTGACCGATCGAGCCCGGGGCGCGGTGCGACAGCGAGTTGCCGTGGGTCGCGTCCTGCATGCGGAAGTTGTAGCGCTTGACCACGCCCGCAAAGCCCTTACCGATGCTGGTGCCGACCACGTCGACCAGCTGTCCGTCCTGGAACATGTCGACCTTGATCTCGCCGCCAGCGGCCAGCTCGTCGCCCTCGCCCTCGCCAAGACGGAACTCCCAGACGCCACGCCCGGCCTCGACCCCCGCCTTGGCGAAGTGACCCGCCATCGGCTTGGTCACGCGGGTCGCGCGGCGGGTGCCGGTGGTGACCTGCACCGCCCGGTAGCCGTCGCCGTCCGCCGACTTCACCTGGGTGATCCGGTTCGGCTCGATTTCGATAACGGTCACCGGAACGGACGTACCGTCCTCCTGGAAGACGCGCGTCATCCCTCGCTTGCGACCGACTATTCCGATTGCCATACGCTACCTCACACTCATCCCCCGCCCGGGCTGCCGGGCGGAAAACTCGGATGCCGAAATTTCGTGGCCCGGCGCGGGTCTCCGCACC
>CAZMMH010000446.1:0-2290 GCA_964567315.1 uncultured Gammaproteobacteria bacterium | reverse complement strand
CGCTGGGCGGCGGCGGTGGCGCACCGCCGTCGCGCAGAATCGTCCGCACCTGGTAGACGTAGGCGAGCACCTGGGCCACGGCGACGTAGAGGCCGGCGGGGATCTCCTGGTCCAGTTCGCAGTTGTAATAGATGGCGCGGGCCAGCGGCGGCGCGGTGAACAGGGGCACGTCGTGGGCGCGGGCGATGGTGCGGATCTGCATGGCGATCATGTCGGCGCCCTTGGCCACCACCCGCGGCGCACCGCCCTGCTCCTGGTCGTAGCTGAGGGCCACCGAGAAGTGGGTCGGGTTGGTGACCACCACGTCGGCCTTGGGCACCTCCTCCATCATGCGCCGCTGCGACATCTCGTACTGGAGCTGGCGGATGCGGCTCTTGACCTCCGGCTTGCCCTCGGTCTCCTTGTACTCGTCACGGATCTCCTGCTTGGTCATCTTCAGCTGACGGTTGTGATCCCACAGCTGGAACGGCACGTCCACGGCGGCGATCAGGATCAGGGCCAGGCTCATGTAGAGGAAGGACCAGGCCACCAGGCTGGCCGCGTGGGCCATGGCCTGGTGCAGGGGTTCGCGGCCGAGGCCGATGAACTGGCCGGACCAGTGCCACAGCACCAGGGCCGCCACCGTCGCCACGATGGCGAACTTGGCCAGGGCCTTGCCCAGCTCCATCAGGCTCTTCAGGCCGAACATGCGCTGCAGCCCCTTGAGCGGGTCGAGCTTGTTCCACTTGAAGCCCACCGCATCCCAGGAGATCACCAGACCGCCCATCACGATCGGCGGCAGGAAGGCCGCCACCAGCAGCAGGGCCAGGAATGGCACCAGCATCCACATGGCTTCGCTGAGCAGTCGGACCACGAAGGCCAGGGCCGCACTCTTGTCGAAGGCCAGGGTCCGCTCCAGGGTGAAGGCCCGGGTGAGCAGGCCCTCCAGGTGGGCCGCGATGCCCTGGCCCATGACCAGCAGGCCGATGCTCGCCGCCATCAGCATGGTCATCGAGGCGAGCTCGCGGGAACGCGGCACTTGGCCCTTTTCACGCGCCTCGCGGAGCCGTTTTCCGGTAGGCTCCTCTGTGCGTTCCTGGCCGTCTTCGCTCTCGGCCATGGCTCACCTGCCCCCGGCCGCGAGCAGCGCCCGGCTGACGTCGAACGACTGCATGAACAGCTGGCGGATGTTGTCGGAGATGGTGGGCAGGGTGACCATGATGAGGGCGAAGCCCACCAGCATGGTCACCGGGAAACCCACCGCGAAGATGTTGAGTTGGGGTGCGGCGCGCATCATCACGCCGAAGCCGATGTTCACCATCATGATCGAGACCATCACCGGCAGTGCGATCAGCACCGCGCCCACCCACATCTGGCTGCTCCAGCGGATCACCGCCTGCACGCTGGCCGCGCTCACCCCGTGGGGCCCGATCGGCAACACACGGAAACTGTCGGCGAGGATCTGCAGGGCCACCAGGTGACCGTTGAGGGAGAGGAACAGCAGGGTCGCCATAATCAGCAGGAACTGGCTCAGCACCGGCACCTGCACGCCGTTCTGCGGGTCGACCATGGAGGCGAAACCGAGGCCCATACCCATGGCCATGGCCTGACCGCCGAGGGAGACCGCGTCCAGCACCAGCTGCAGGGTGAAGCCCATGGCGAAACCGATCAGCAGCTGCTGGGCCATGGTCATCACGCCATCCGGGCTCAGCGGATCCAGCGCCGGCACCGGCGGGATCACCGGAATCAGTACCACGGTCAGGCCCACCGCGATCACCAGACGGATCCGCACCGGCAGCAGGCGCGAGCCGAACAGCGGCATCGCCGTGAGCATCGCGCCGATGCGCGTGAACGGCCAGAAGAAGCTGCCCAGCCATACGCTCAATTGTGCCGTACTCAGATCCATCGGCCCGGCGCCTCAGTGAAGTATCGACGGAATGCTGTTGAAGGTGCGCTGCGCGAATTCGGTGATGGTGCGCAGCATCCACGGCCCCGCAAACATCAGGGTCAGGGCCAGAACGATGAGCTTGGGAATGAAGCTGAGGGTCATTTCCTGAATCGAGGTGGCAGCCTGAAACACGCTCACCAGCAGACCGACCGCGAGCGCCGACAACAGCAGCGGCGCCGCCAGCAGCATGGCCACGTAGAGCGCCTGCTGGATTACCGTCAGCACCATCTCCGGGGTCATCGCACCGCCCTCACGTATAGAAACTGCCGGCCAGCGTCCCCATGACCAGGGACCAGCCGTCGATCAGCACGAACAGCATGATCTTGAACGGCAGCGAGATGATCATCGGCGACAGCATCATCA
>CAZMMH010000445.1:0-2299 GCA_964567315.1 uncultured Gammaproteobacteria bacterium | reverse complement strand
CGGCGAAGACGTGCACCAGCGGCCAGAGCCGGTAGATGAGGTAGCCGCCCCACTCATAGCTGTTGAAGGGGCGCAGCACGAGGCCGTGCTCGTCGACGAAGTTGCACGCCTGCACGGGGATGTGGTCCTCGTCGATGCCGGAGACCTGCAGGCGCCCGTGCATGAAGGGCGAGAGCCCGACGAAGGCCGCCATCACCAGCACGGCGGCGCCGAGGACCATCCGCCGCCCTTCCTTCTCCTGCCGGCCCAGGCCCAGGCGCGCCCCGATCAGCGACGGCGCCAGCAGCATCACCCACGCCACGTGCCGCCGTCCGTGCACCGCCATCAGGCCGAACCCCGCCAGGAGGAGCACGTCGGTGACGAGCTGCCCCGCCTCCTGGTGCAGCCGGCCGCCTCGCACGACGGACCAGGCGGACCGCGCGACGAGAACGGTCCCCATCAGCAGCAGTGCCCAGAAGACCACGTACTCCGTGGAGTGCGGCGTCGGGCGCCACTCCTGTATCTGCCGCAGCAGCTTGACGCCGCCCATCAGCCGGAAGGAGTAGGTCAGCACGCCCGGCCCGAACGGCGTCACGAGCGAGACGAGCAGTGAGGCCACGCCGACGCCGAACATGGCCCGGAAGCGCGCCCCCTCGGCCTCGCCCACGAGCAGGCGCCAGAAGGGCCGGCCGTCGCGCGTCGCCCAGACGCGGACCATCTCCCCCAAGCCGTACGCACCGAGCAGCAGGAACCCGACCAGGAACCCGGCGTGCAGGTTGGCCCAGAGCAGCGTCAGCGGCACCATCAGCGCCAGCCGCCCGCCCGGCCCCCAGAGCCAGTGCCGCACGCGCGGCCGCTGCCCCTCCGGCGGCCCGGAGGTCGCCGCCGACTGGAGCAGGTAGGCGAACACGCCGAAGAGCAGGAACGAGAAGAGGAACGGCCGCGCCAACGCCTGCACCCGCAACTGCAGGCAGGCAGCCAGCGTGAGCACGGAGGCGAGACCCGGCCCAACGCCCCGACGCCTTGCCAGCCCCCACCCGAACATCACGCTGGCCGTCATCATCAGCACCCGGAAGACGACTACGCCCGTCGCCCCGGCCGCCGCCCATATCTCCGCCAGCGCAACGCCGGCCAGCCACGAGTGGAAGGTCCACGGCCGCCCGGCCGCCGTGTAGGAGAAGACGTCCGCGTGCGGCACCTGACCGGTCTGGAGGATCATGCTGCCGGCCTTCAGGTGCCACCACAGGTCGTAGGCGGCCAGCGGCCCGAAGAAGGCGAGCACCGCCGCGCCGGCGGTGAGGGCGAAGAAGAGCCACGTCTCGACGACCGGCGGCCCGGGGGACTGCTCCTCAGCCATCGCCGCTCCTTTCCGGGGACGCCGGCTCGAAGTCCACGGTGCGTCCGCTCTTCCAGCCGGTCACGAGCGCCCGGCCGGCGCGGTAGCTGATGATGATAGCCCCTTCGCGACCCGTAATCCAAAGCGGCACGCCGCGGGCGCGCAGCAACGCCTGCGTAGCGGCGGGCACGGCGTCCGCGGGATCGCTGGCCAGAGCGATGCGCGGACGGGCGAAGCCCACGAACTCCTCCAGCGCCGGCACGTAGGCTCCGTGGTGCGGCAGCACCAGCACGTCCGACTTCAGCCGCGCGCCGTAGTCGCTGCAGAGGCGCCGCATCGCGTCGTCCTCGATGTCGCCCGGCAGCAGAAGGCTCAACCCCTCGTATTCGCAGCGCAGCACCAGCGACTTCGAGTTCTCGGACACCGAGCCGCCGGTGACGAACCGCGCGCTCGGGTGCAGCACGCGGCAGACGAGCGCCCCGGCGCGCAGCACATCCCCCTCCCCCACCGTCTCCAGCTCCAGGCCGTGCTCGTGGACCCACCTGCGGACCGACTCGCCCAGACCGTTCAGCTCCCCGGCCTGCGGGACGACGACCTGGCCGATGGTGAAACGCCGCGCCAGGTAGGGCAAGAAGCTGACGTGGTCCTCGTTCATGTGCGATATGCAGACGGCGTCGACGCGGCTGATGTGGCGGCGCCAGAGCACCTCCGCCAGCGCCTGGGCGCGGGCCCGGCCGCCGCCCTCCGTGCCGGCGTCGAAGAGCACCGTTTCCCCCGTCGGCACTTCGACGAGGGCGGCCTGGCCGTGACCGACGTCGACGAGGGTGAGGCGGAAGTCGCGGTGCGCGCGCGTAGCGGCATCCACCCAGATGTGGCTGAGCGCGAGCGCCAGCACGACGAAGATGAAGGAGACGCGCCCGCCGCGCAGCCGCCAGCGCAGCACCCACGCGCTCAGGCCCAGGTAGTAGAGGCCGATCCACCAGA
>CAZMMH010000444.1:0-2299 GCA_964567315.1 uncultured Gammaproteobacteria bacterium | reverse complement strand
GCCAGCACCACGTCGCCGACCCGTGGCGGCTTTTCCGCCATGGTGATCACCGGCAGGTCGGGCAGCTTGACCTTGAGCACGGCGAGGTCGGTGTCCGGGTCGGTGCCGACCACCCGGGCGTCGGCCGTGCGCCCGTCGTGGAGCTGCACGCGGATCTCGTCGGCGTCGGCGATCACGTGGTTGTTGGTGACGATGTAGCCCTGAGCACTGACGATCACCCCGGAGCCGAGGCTGGTCATCAAACGGGTGTGCGGCACGCCGCGGTCGCCGCCGAAGAAGTGGCGCAGGATCGGGTCCTCGAGCTGGGGCTGGGGCCGCTCGGTGATCACCTTGGCGGTGTGCACGTTGACCACCGCGGCGGCGGCCTTGGCGGCGGCGGCGGCGTAGGAGACCGGCCCGCTGCCGAGCGCCGCGGCCGTCCCGCCGGCCGGTGCGCTGCTGCTGCGGATCTCCACCACCTTGCCTGCCGGGGTCTCGCCGGTGAGCAGCTGCGGGCGCAGGAACACCACCAGGAAGGCGGCGGCCAGGCCGACGGTAATCAATTGGAAAAGATTGGCGATCAGTTTGCGCAGAGAGTTCATTCGGATAAGCTAGCACGCGCCTTAACGGACTGTCATTGCGCGGCAGGAGGAATCATGGCCGACCTGCACGAAATCGTCGCCTTCGCCAACAGCCTGCTCGGCGTCGGCGCCTTCCGCGACTATTGCCCCAACGGCCTGCAGGTCGAGGGGCGCCGCGAGGTGAAACATCTGGTCACCGGCGTTAGCGCCTGCCGCGCCCTGCTGGAGGCCGCCGTGCACGCCGGGGCCGACGCGGTGCTGGTGCACCACGGCTATTTCTGGAAGGGCGAGACGCCGGAGATCACCGGCATCAAGCGGGCGCGGATCAAGTGCCTGCTGGACGCGGAGCTCAGCCTGCTGGCCTATCATCTGCCCCTGGACGCCCATCCCGAGATCGGCAATAACGCCCGCCTCGGCCAGCGCCTCGGCTTTCGCGTCGAGGGCGCCTTCGGCGGCGACGGCGGCCCCGCCATCGGCCTCTACGGCAGCCTGCCCGAGCCCCTCACTCCCCGCGATCTCGGCCGTCACCTGGAGGAGAGGCTGGAGCGCGAGCCCCTGCACATCGACGGCGGTCCCCTGCGGGTGCGCCGGGTCGCCTGGGTCAGCGGGGCGGCGCAGTCCTACATCGAGCAGGCCCATGCCCTCGGGGTCGACGCCTTCATCAGCGGCGAGATCTCGGAGCCGACCGTTCACTTCGCCCGTGAGGCCGGGATTCACTACTACGCCGCCGGCCACCACGCCACGGAGCGTTACGGGGTCCAGGCGCTCGGCCTCGAGCTGGCGGAGAAATTCGGCTTGAAACATCAGTTTATCGATGTCCAGAACCCTGTGTGAGAGGCGCGTTAAGGGGGGTTTTTCTTGACGGCGCTGACATTCTATTAGAAGCTATGCGGCTTTGGATCGCCATCTGCTCTATTAGAATATTCTGATTCTTTTGGTCGGAATTCCGGGGGCCGGGAGCGGATGGTCCAGACAGTTTTGGGTTACTTGGATCTCTAAATTGGTATTGGGAGAGCGCGTATGAGTACGAATGGCGTAGACCTGGGTCGGCGCCGCTTCCTTACCCTGTCCACCACCGTTGTCGGTGGCGCGGGTGCGGTTGCGGCGCTCATTCCCTTTGTCGCCTCGATGGAGCCTAGCGAACGTGCGCAGGCTGCCGGCGCCCCGGTGGAGGCAGACATCACCAAGCTCGAGCCCGGCCAGCGGATTACCGTTGCCTGGCGCGGCAAGCCCGTGTGGCTGGTGCACCGCACCGACCAGAACCTGAAGGACCTGCCGACCCTGGATTCCCAGTTGGTCGATCCCAAGTCCGAGGTCGCCTCGCAGCAGCCGCCCTACGCGCAGAATGAGTACCGCGCGCGCAAGGAGCACGCGAAGATCGGCGTGCTCATCGGTATCTGCACCCACCTGGGCTGCTCCCCCACCTACCGTCCCGACATGGCCCCGGCCGACCTCGGTCCGGCCTGGAAGGGCGGCTTCTTCTGTCCCTGCCACGGTTCCAAGTACGACCTTGCCGGTCGCGTCTACAAGAACGTGCCGGCGCCGAAGAACCTGCCGATTCCGCCGTACAAGTACCTCAGCGACACCAGGGTCCTGGTGGGTGACGACAAAGGAGCCGCGTGATGGGCATGATGAACAGTCTCCTCGGCTGGGTGGATGATCGCTTCCCGCTCAGCAAGCTCTGGAAGGAACACCTTTCCGAGTATTACGCGCCGAAGAACTTCAACTTCTGGTACTTC
>CAZMMH010000443.1:0-2302 GCA_964567315.1 uncultured Gammaproteobacteria bacterium | reverse complement strand
CCAACGTCCCCGAGGGTCTGTTGCCGACGGTGACCCTGGCCCTGACCCAGTCCTCGGTGCGCATGGGGAAACACAACGCCCTGGTCAAACGCATCCTTTCAGTGGAGACCCTGGGCAGCACCACGGTGATCTGCACCGACAAGACCGGCACCCTCACCCGCAACCGGCTGCACGTGGAACGGGTGTTCTTCGATTCCCAGGACCTTGCCTCCCGCGAGCACCACGCCTTCTCCGGGTCCGCGGCACGACCGCTGCTGGAGGCCATGGCCCTGTGCAACGACGTGATGGTGCTGGAGCACGAGAAGGGCCGCGAGCGCTTCAAGGGCGACCCCACCGAGACTGCGATGGTGGAGTTCGTCGACGGCCACACGGACCTGGATGCCCTGCGTGCCCGCTTCCCGCTGCTGGCCACCCGGCCCTTCGACGCTGCGGCCAAGTACATGTGGAGCAGCTTCGGCGACGGCAATGGCGGTCGGCGAACGGTGATAAAGGGGGCGCCGGAGGTGGTCGTCGAACGCTGCAGCCGGGTCCTTCGCGATGGCCGGGAGGAGGTGTTCGGCGCCGACGATCGCGACCGGTTGGCCGAGCAGGCGCGGCAGTATGCCGGGCAGGGGCTGCGGGTCCTGTCACTGGCTTACCGCGCGGATGGGGGGGAGGGCGAGCCGGAGGTGGACGGATTGGTCTTCCTCGGCCACGTGGCCCTGGTGGACCCGCCACGGCCCGAGGTGGCCGCCGCGGTCGCGGCGTGCAAGAGCGCCAACATCCGCATCATCGTCATCAGCGGCGACAAGGGCGAGACCGTCTCCTACATCGCCCGCCAGCTGGGCATCGTCACCGCGCCCAAGGTGATCGACGGCGAGCAGCTCTCCAACATGGACACGGAGGAGCTGGTGGAGGCACTGCGCGGTGGCGAAGTGGTCTTCGCCCGCATTGCCCCGGAACAGAAGCTGGACATCGTCAACGCCCTCAAGGAGATGGACGAGGTGGTGGCGGTCACCGGCGACGGCGTCAACGACGCGCCGGCGCTGAAGCGGGCCGACATCGGCATCGCCATGGGGCAGCGCGGCACCGACGTGGCCAAGGAGGCCTCCGACATCATCCTCCTCGACGACAACTTCGCCACCATCGTCAAGGCGGTCGAAGAGGGGCGCACGGTCTACGACAACATCAAGAAGTTCATCACATACATCCTCACCAGCAACATCCCCGAGATCCTGCCCTTCATCGCCTACGTGCTGCTGCCGATCCCGCTGCCGATCACGGTGATCCAGATCCTCGCCATCGACCTGCTCACCGACATCCTGCCGGCCATCGGCCTGGGCAACGTGCCGCCGGAGGCCGACATCATGCAGCGCCCGCCGCGCAAGCGCAGCCAGCGGCTGGTGGACTTCAAGACCTTCCTGCGCAGCTACGGCATCATCGGCCCGGCCGAGGCGGCGATGTCGTTCGCGGTGTTCTTCCTGGTCCTGGAGTACGGCGGCTGGAGTTGGGGCACGCCCCTGGGCATGGACGTACCTTTGCACGAAGGGGCCTCGGCCGCCTTCCTCGCCGCCATCATCTTCTCCCAGATCGGCAACGTCATGGCCTGCCGCACCAACCGCCAGAGCGCGGTCCCGTTCCTGCTACGGCTGAACCCGTGGATCCTGACGGGCATCGCGGTGGAGATCACGTTCATCCTGCTGGTGGTCTACCTGCCGCCGCTGCACCACCTGTTCAACAGCGCGCCGTTCCCGGTCTGGGCCTGGGGCCCGATCCTGCTCGCGCCGGTGGTCATCTTCGTGGTGGAGGAGGGCAGGAAATACCTGGTGCGGCACGGGGTCAGCCTGTTGTCGGCGTGAATTTGGCCCGGAGCGCAGAAAACCCAGGCGGACATCGGCAGGTAGGTCGTCACGCGGCGTTTCGCGCCGGTTGTAACCGGGGTAGACTCGGCTGAAACAGCACGAGGGATCTCGTTCATGGATGACGCGGACTCCTTCCAAGTGCGCCCTGGTTGGTACCGCCGGGGCCCTGAGCGGGGCTGCGCCCCGGCTGTCGCCGCGTTGGCGGTTGCGCAGCGTAATCGTGCTCATCCCAAAACCCACGTCCTGCGCCCGCAGGCTCAGGTATTTCAACGGCCACGTGTGTTCGGCGCGGACACCGTGATGCCTGGCCCCCGCAGTGGTGGGGCGCCCCGCCGAGAAGCCGAGGTTCTTGGTCGGACCTCATTGTCCCTTTCCCTCCTTGGATTATTGCGCCATAACACTCCGTGTGGTACTGGGAAATCAGGTGGTTATGCGCCTGGGTGAATTTTATTGAACAGATT
>CAZMMH010000442.1:0-2304 GCA_964567315.1 uncultured Gammaproteobacteria bacterium | reverse complement strand
ATCCAGCAGCAGCTGGAGAACCCGCTGGCCCAGTCGATCCTGCGCGGCGAGTTCGCTGCCGGCGACACCATCGAGGTCGACGTGGCGGGGGACGCCTTGGCGTTCGCCAAGGCGTAATGTCGAATGATGAATGGTGAATGATGAATTCCGGTGTGCGCGAAGCGCACGCCTTCAGCAACAAACAGGCGCGGCCAGCGCCCAGCGGAATTCAACATTCGCTGTCGGCGCATCGCGCCGGCAGCATCAGAAGGCCCAGGAAATGCCGGCCTTGTAGCTGGTGTCGGTGCTCCTCACGCTCAGCGGCGGCCGGCTGTCGTGGGTCACGTGCAGTGACAGCTTGAGCGCCAGCGCCTTGGTGATCTTCACCTGCAGCGCCGCCTGTTCCAGCGCGCGGTAGTCGGCGCCGTCGGCGAGGTCCGGCTGGTAGTAGGTGCTGCTCAGCAGGGTGGTGTTGGGGCTGACCGCGAATTTCAGCACCAGGTAGAGGTTGCCGCGGGTGGTGTCATAGGTGCCGGCGTCGCTGTAGCCGCCGGAGATGCGTTCCGCGCTGTAGAAGGCCCCGGTGCCCAGCAGCACCATGCCGCTGTCCTCCCGTTCATACAGGTGGGTGCGCAGGCCGCCGCCGGCCAGTCCGCGGAAATTGAGGCGGGCGAAGCGGTCATGCTCGCCCTGCACGAACAGCTCCCAGTCCAGCCGCGGAATGATGGCGTGAATGTGGCGGGCGTGGACGAAATACTTCTCGGTGTCGGCCTTGCCGCGACTCTCGCCGTAGGCACCGTCCAGCAGCAGGTAGTTGGTCCACGGGGCACGGTGCCACTGCAGGCGGGTCCCCAGTTCCACGCTGCCGGTCTCGCTGTTGCCGCTGCTGCCGGCGGCGGCGAACTCCAGGCGGCCGCTGAAGCCGGGCTTCGGCGCGCCGAGGTGCAGGCTCTCCATGTCGACGATGGCGGCCGCCTGGCCGCAGGCGAACAGGCCGGCCAGGCCGAGAAGTGTGCGCAGCGTCCGCATCCGGTCAGTCCCCCGTTTTTCAATGGAAACGGCGCGCCGGCCGGGGCGGCGCAGCCGGGCCCGACCATACCGGAAAGGCGCCGGCGAATGAAGGCGGGGTGGTTGCGCGCGATGCGTCGCCGGGCGGGCCGGCTATCGGTTCTCGCCGCGGGAGACCCGCCGCAGGACCCGGTCCAGCCCGCGGCTCGTCAGCAGCCGTTTCAGGGTGCCGAACAGGTGGGTGGGGAAGGTGACGTAGTAGCGGGCGCGGGGCCGAGGACTCTCCACGGCGTGCACCAGCTTCGCCAGCACCGCCTCCGGCGGCAGGGTGAACGGGGCCGCAGGGCCCTGCTTGGTCAGGCGTTTCTCCATCCGCCGGTAGGTGTCGCGGAAGTGGCTCGCCTCCACGTCGATGTTCTCCCGGTATTTCGCCATGGAGTTGGCGCGGAAGCGGCTGAGCACCGGGCCCGGCTCGATCAGGCTGACCTGGATGCCGCTGCCGTGGAGTTCCAGGCGCAGGGTGTCGGTGAGCCCTTCGAGGGCGTGCTTGCTGGCGTTGTAGGCGCCGCGGAAGGGGAGGCTGACAAGACCGAGCACCGAACTGTCCTGGACGATGCGCCCAAAGCCCTGGCGGCGCATCACCGGGATGACCCGCCGGGTCAGGTCGTGGGTGCCGAAGAGGTTGGTCTCGAACTGGGCCCGCAGCACCTCCCGGCTCAGGTCCTCCACCGCGCCGGGCTGGCCGTAGGCGCCGTTGTTGAACAGGGCGTCGAGGGTGCCGCCGGTGCGTTCCAGGATTTCGTCGAGGGCGGCGGCAATGCTATCGGGCTCATCGAGGTCGAGGCGCAATGCCTCCAGCCCCTCCTCCTGCAGGCGGGCGACGTCCTCGGCCTTGCGCGCGGTGGCGAAGACCCGCCAGCCGCGCCCGGCCAGGCCGTGGGCGCAGCAGTGGCCGATGCCGCTGGAGCAGCCGGTGATCAGGATCGAGCGTGGGGGCATGGTGGGAGTTGGTCGTAGTTGATTGGTTGATTGGTTAATCGGACAAGGTTGATTCGTTGATTGGTTAATTGGTTGGTCGAGCCGCTGGTTTTCCGAATCAACGAATTAACGAATTAACGAATCAACTCCACTCAATCGTACCGCCCCTCCGCGAAGCGGCTCTGTATATCCTCCACCGCCTCCCGATCTTTCAGCAGTGCCTCCACGCAGGCCGGGTCAAGCTTGGGGCCGCTGAGCTGGCGCAGGGCCTCGAAGGCGCGGTCGTTGTCCCAGGCCTCCTTGTAGGGGCGGCGGCTGGTGAGGGCGTCGAAGACGTCG
>CAZMMH010000441.1:0-2305 GCA_964567315.1 uncultured Gammaproteobacteria bacterium | reverse complement strand
CACTACCGCTGGCTGCGCCAATACGGCATCAACGACTCCCACAGCGGCAACGCCTCGGTGCGGGTCGACGACGACGTCTGGATCACCCCCACCGGCGCCTGCGCCGACACCCTGGAGCCGGGCGACCTGCTGCGCTGCCCCCTGGGCGAGGCGCCGCCGGCCGGCGTTTCCCTCGACACGCCGCTGCACCTCGCGGTCTACCGGGCCAACCCCAAGGCGCGGGCGATCCTCCACAGCCACGGCGCCCACAGCGTCGCCCTGACCATGAACGGCGAGGATTTCGTGCCGCCCGACTTCGAGGGCCAGTACTACTTCCCGCGCATTCCGGTGGCCGACGTCCCCTTTGAGCGCTATACCGCCGATGCCCCGGCCCGGGTGGCCGAACTGCTCGCCGAGTATCGAGTGGCGGTGGTCCGCGGCCATGGCGTCTACGCCTGCGCCGAAAGCATCAACCTGGCCTACAAATGGACCTGCTCGTTCGAGCTCTCCGCGCGCACCGCCTGGCTGGCACGCCTCGCCGGCACCCTGCCGCCCGCCTGAGCCTCTGCTACTATCGCGGCAGGATTCCCCCGCCGAGGTAAACCATGCCGCACGAGCCCAATGCCGTCCCCGTGGTCATGATCTTCGCCGGCAACGACCCCAGCGGCGGTGCCGGCCTCACCGCCGACATCGAGGCTGTGGCGAGCATGGGCTGCCAGGCGGCCCCGGTGGTCACCTGCCTCACGGTGCAGGACAGCAGCAACGTGCTCAACCTGGTGCCCACCCCGCCGACCCTGATCATCGAGCAGGCGCGCGCGGTGCTCGAGGACATGCCGGTGGCGGCGTTCAAGGTGGGCCTGGTGGGCAGCGTGGAGGGGATCGAGGCGATCCACACCCTGCTCAACGACTACCCGGAGGTCCCGGTGGTGGTGGACCCGGTGCTGGCCGCCGGCGGCGGCGCCGAATTGAGCAGCGACGAGCTGCGCGAGGCGATGCTCGCCATGCTGGTGCCCCTTGCCACCGTGCTCACCCCCAACAGCCCCGAGGCGCGCCGCCTGGCGGCCGAGGCCGACAACCTGGACGCCTGCGCCCAGGAGCTGATGAGCGTCGGCGCCGAGCTGGTGCTGATCACCGGCACCCACGAGGACAGCGACGAGGTGGAGAACCGCCTCTACGGCAATCTGCGCCACCTGGAGACCTTCTATTGGGAGCGCCTGCCCCACAGCTACCACGGTTCCGGCTGCACCCTGGCCTCCAGCATCGCCGGCCTGCTGGCCCAGGGCCTGGAACCCTTCACCGCCATCCACGAGGCCCAGGAGTACACCTGGGAGACCCTGCAGCACGCCTACCGTATCGGCACGGGCCAGCACCAGCCCAACCGCCTCTTCTGGGCCCGCGGCGAGGACGGGGAGGCACTCGATTGAAGCCGCGCCTGCACGGCCTCTACGTCATCACCGACAGCGGCCTGCTGGCCCCCGAACGGTTGCTGTCGGCGGTGGCCGAGGCGATCACCGGCGGCGCCCGCGTGGTCCAGTATCGGGACAAGAGCGACGACTTCGCCCGCCGGGTGTGGGAGGTGCAGGACCTGGTCACCCTCTGCCGGCCCCTCGGGGTGCCGGTGATCGTGAACGACGACCTCGAACTGGCCCGGGCCGCGGAGGCCGACGGCATCCATCTTGGCCAGGGTGACGCCGGGCTGAAGGCGGCCCGCGCCGCCCTCGGTCCCGAGGCGATCATCGGCATCACCTGCCACGGCGAACTGGAACTGGCCCGCGCGGCCACCGCCGGCGGCGCCGACTACCTGGCCTTCGGCCGCTTCTTCCCGTCGCAGAGCAAGCCGGGGGCGAAGCCCGCCTCGTTGGAGGTATTGCGCGCAGCGCGAAGCGAATTCACCCTGCCGCTGGTTGCCATCGGCGGCATCACCCCGGAAAATGGCGCGCAACTGATCGAGGCCGGCGCCGACATGCTGGCGGTGATCCACGGCGTCTTCGGCCAGACCGACGTCACCGCCGCGGCCCGCCGCTACGCCGAATTGTTTGAGTAAAAAACCCTGTCTCGCGCTAAGGCGCTAAGGCGCAAAGAAATGCCGGGATCCACTTCGCAAACCGAATGGCCGACCGGCTAGCGGCGAGCTGTGGTCCGCGTCCCCGCCGAAGCAACGAAATCAACCGATCAACGGATTAACGGGTTTTCCTTTGCGCCTTAGCGCCTTTGCGCGAGACCGTCTTTTGAAGTTCAAGTCACAAGGACCACACCATGCCCCACTCCCATGAACTGTTCGAGGCCGCCCAGAAGCACATTCCCGGCGGCGTGAATTCGCCGGTGC
>CAZMMH010000440.1:0-2314 GCA_964567315.1 uncultured Gammaproteobacteria bacterium | reverse complement strand
CCAGCGCCTCCGACTCCAAGGTCTCGCTGATCAACTGCTTGAAGCGGCCGATGCGCTTGTCGATCACCGCCTCGCGGCCGGGGATGCTCATGGGGGTAATGGGCTGACGGGTGGCGCGCTCGATCGCCTGGAGCATGCGCCGCTCGCGCGGGGCGACGAAGAGGATGGCCTCACCCTTGCGCCCGGCGCGGCCGGTGCGGCCGATGCGGTGGACGTAGGCCTCGGTATCGTAGGGGATGTCGTAGTTGACGACGTGGGTGATGCGCTCCACGTCGAGGCCGCGGGCAGCAACGTCGGTGGCGACCACAATGTCGAGCAGCCCGCGCTTGAGCCTGTCCACGGTCTGTTCGCGCTGCGCCTGGTTGATGTCGCCACTGAGCGCCGCCACGGCATAGCCGCGGGCGCCGAGCTTTTCGGCCAGGTTGGCCGTCTCCACCTTGGTGCGGACAAAGACGATCATGGCGTCGAAATCCTCGACCTCGAGAATGCGGGTGAGCGCATCCAGCTTGTGCAACCCACTGACCTGCCAATAGCGCTGACTGATGGTCTCGACCGTGGCGGTCCGGGAGGCGATCTGCACCTCCACCGGCTCGCGCAGGTGGCGCCGCGCCACCAGCTGGATCTGCTTGGGCATGGTGGCGGAGAACAGGGCCACCTGCCTCTGCGGCGGGGTCTGGCCGAGGATCCACTCCACATCGTCGATGAAGCCCATGCGCAGCATTTCGTCGGCCTCGTCGAGCACCAGCATCTCGAGGTTGGCGAGGACCAGGGTCTCGCGCCGCAGGTGATCCATCACCCGACCCGGCGTGCCCACCACCACCTGGGCGCCGCGATGGAGCTGACGCAGCTGCGCACCCATGCCCTGGCCGCCGTAGATCGGCAGGATGTGGAAGTTCTGCAGGTGGCGGGCATAGCTCTGGATCGCTTCGGCCACCTGTATCGCCAGCTCGCGGGTGGGGGTAAGCACCAGTGCCTGGGTCTTGGTCGAGGAGAGATCGAGGCGGCTGAGCAGGGGCAGGGCGAAGGCGGCAGTCTTGCCGGTGCCGGTCTGGGCCTGACCCAGCAGGTCGCGCCCTTCGAGCAGCGGGGGAATGGTGGCGGCCTGGATCGGCGAGGGGGTTTCGTAGCCAATCTCCTCGACCGCCCGCAGGACGGGCGCAGCTATGGCGAACTCGGAAAAGCGGGTGATCGCATCGGCGGGCATGGCGGACTCAAAATGGCGGCCGGAGGGTGAACCGAATTGTACGCCGGGCGTCCGGACAATGGGGACCGCCGGCGGCACATCCCGCGTCGCGCGGGAAGGACACCTGCGACGATGCCGAAGTCGGGCCTCGGCGCCCGCCCGGACACTTGCATGCGCCGCGGCGGGCACGGCAAGATAGCCTGACATTTCGTCGAGCTAACAATTTACCGATGCCGCAGCGCGCCAGCCGACCCGCCGACAACAGCGCCGCCACCGCCAGGGCAGTGATGGAGGTGGTGCCGATGCTGATGCGCCTGCTGCGCAGCGAGATGCGCGCCCATGGCGACGGGCTGTCGGTGCCGCAGTTCCGCACCCTGCTGTTCGTCGGCCGCAACCCCGGCTGTCCCCTGGCCGCCGTGGCCGGCCACCTGGGAATCACGCCGGCAACCGCCTCGGCCACGGTGGAGCGCCTGGTGCGCCAGGGGCAGCTGGCCCGCACACCGGCAGCCAGCGAACGGCGCCGGGTCGAGCTCTCCCTCACCGGCAGCGGACGCGCCTTGGTCCACCGCGCATGCCAAGCCACGCAAACCCGCCTGACCCGGCGCCTGTCCAGCCTCGGCGACGGAGAGCAAAGAACCATCGACGCCGCCATGGAACTGCTGCGCAGCCTGCTCGACGACGAGCAGACTCCCGGGCAAAGGGAAATTCCGAATGGCAGCCGAGGCCGGGCACGGGTAGATTCCGGCCCGGCGCCGGATCGAGAGCGATAGCGGGGGCACATGAAGAGACGTCTATTCATCACGGCACTGCTGGCGGCCCTGCTCGCCGGCGGCTGGTACCTGCTGCACGACCGTGCCCCGTCAGGCACGGGGCACGCGCAGCGCAAGAGGCCGCCGTTGACGGTGGAGGTGGTCGCGGTGCAGGAGAAGGCCGTGCCCTTCCTGTGGCACGCGGTGGGCCAGGTCGAGCCCTACCATTCGGTCGCGGTCCGTCCCCAGGTGACCGGCGTACTCACCGCGGTCGAGTTTCAGGAGGGCGACCGGGTGAGCCGCGGCCAGTTGCTGTTCCGTGTCGATCCGGCGCCGTTCGCCGCGGCGGTGGCCCAGGCCAAGGCGCAGCTGGCCAAGGACC
>CAZMMH010000439.1:0-2315 GCA_964567315.1 uncultured Gammaproteobacteria bacterium | reverse complement strand
ACCCGGCCGGCGCGAGCATCTGCATGACCTGCTGGAGAATATGCCGGACGGCCGCATCAAGCTCTATCTGATCCGCCAGGCTCTGGAACTGCGCCGGCAGGAACCGGCGCTGTTTCGCAGCGGCACCTGTATACCACTGGCGGTGCAGGGCCCGCGCGCCGCGCACCTGTGCGCCTACGCACGCCACCATGCAGGCATAACCCTCATCACCGCCGTCCCGCGCCTGCTGGCCCCCCACCTGGACAATGGCACTCTCTGTCCGCCGGCGAGCACCTTCTGGGACGGAACCTGCCTGACAACCCCCGCGGCGCTCGGTTGCCCGGCGTACCACAACCTGTTAACGGCTGAGGTTTTGCCGGCGGCGACCGGGGAGGAACGACGGCGACTGCCGGCAAGCGCGCTGTTCGCGCACTTTCCCATCGCCCTGCTGTGCACGCATCCCGTCGATCTCCCCGGACATTCCATGGATATCTAGTCAGCACTGGTCAGCCGCCACGCGGATTTCGAACCGGTTTATGACTCCTCCGGACCAGCAAACAGGGCCCTGTTCCACCGGCTGGTTACCCGACTATAATACTCAACTATCAACAGCAGCGAGTCAGTTGCAGGCTTTATCAAAGGGATCTCTGAACAAACCGTCGTTGCGGACAGCGAATTACGGCATGAACCCGCCCGTGTCCCGGGCACTGACTGCGCCGGCTGAAAGCCGAACGCCGGATTGCATTGGATCCGATAGGTCGCGGTTGGCATATCCACCAGAGACTTCCCGGTCTTCCGTCCCTGTGCAGGTTTGCGGTTTACGGGCATACGGGCACCCGTAGCAAAAATTTCTCGGCCAGGACCTTGTAATGTCGTAGCCATTCCTGGGCGCTTTGATCGCCCAGCCTGGCCTTCTCCTCTAAGTCGGGACAATGGGCCTGAAGGATCTTGTAGTAGATGTTTTGGGTTTTCCAGAGATTAACCTCGAACGGCAAGGTCCGGACCAGTTGGGCAGCCTTATTCAACCTCTCCAGGCGAGCCAGGTCGTCAGGCTGCTCGAGAAGTTGTTCAGCCAGACACTCAATGTTCATGGCCAGCAACAAGCCTAGAGCAGCCGCATCCAGAGTGGCGCCGGCCAGACGAGCTTCTTCCAGAAGCGGTCTGACGACTTCGGGGTCAAGCCCCTCCTCTTGAAGCACCCCGCGCAGCTTGGCATTCAAGCACAGGTCCGCGGCGACCGCCAGGGTTTGGGGCCGTGGCGTGCCGGACCCGGTCAGAAAGCGAATCAAGGGAGCATGGTGCTCATAAATCGAGCTATAGGCAGCTTCAGCTTCTCTCAGGGTCGGCCCCATGATGATGTTCAGGACTCTGCGCCGCTCATCGGCAAACAACGAGGTCAGAGAGTACGTGGACGTCCCGAAGTATTTACCCAGCAGCAGCATGGTCTTCGGGAAGTCAGCCCCGGCGAAAGCCGCGGAAGTCTCATGGGCCAGCGCTTCATATCTTTGGGCGCCCTGATACTCACCGGTGCCGCAGGCGATACTATGATCACCGAGATGGAGAACGCCAAAGCACAAGCTGGAGGATTCGTGCGTAACCTCTGAAGTGACCGTGGCCCGCCCGATTACCAGCCTGGAGCCTCCGACCTGAAAGCTGCGGTAGTCCTCCCGGGTGGCGGAATACGCATAGATCGAGCTGCGTTCACCAATATCTTGAAACAGCGAGCTTAAGGCATAGTGGGCGCCTATGTCTTCCATATCGAGCATGGCCGGCCTGACGAATTTCTCATATATAGTGCGACCGTCACGGTGTTCGGGTATGTTGCTCTTGGCTAATTCAAGATGTTCGAGAAAGCCAGGTTCGAAGGGGTCGCTAAAAAGCTGGTCGGCCAACTGCAGCGCCCTGCCGGCATATTTTATGTCCTGTACCGTCTCAAGCCCGGAAAGCTCGTCAAAAAACCAACCGCAACTGGTGTACATGAGCATTAAGTGGCGTTGGAGCTCCATAAGCTTCAGGACCGTGATCTCGTCCTCGGAGTTTAAGGGCCGGGTGGCGTGGCTGATCATGAACGCGCTGAGCCGCTCGGGGGCTCGATCCACGATGATGTCGATGTAGTCGTCCCGAGCCGCCCAGGGATCGGTCAGAAACTGCTTGGCCAGTTGTTTTCATAAGCCGGGTTCACGGCATCGCGCAGCCAGTCCAGGGCCGCCCGCAGGGGAGCTCGCCAACCCTGGTTCCAGCCTGGGTGGCCGCCGCTGTTGCACCCGCAATCGGAACGCCACCGTTCTATGCCGTGCTCGCAGCTCCACGAGCTGTTCTCAAAGATCTCCACTTCG
>CAZMMH010000438.1:0-2330 GCA_964567315.1 uncultured Gammaproteobacteria bacterium | reverse complement strand
TGGGCAGCAGGCGCATGCTCATCACGCTCTCCTGGAGCTCGCGGGTGTTGCGCTCCAGCTGCACCAGGCCACCGCGCAGGCGCGCCAGCTTGGCCATATCGAAATTCTCGCCCAGGGTGCTGAGCATGGACTGGGTAATCACCAGTTCGCCGACCAGGTTGATCACCGAATCGACCTTGTCGATATTGACCCGGATCGAGCCGCTGTCGACCGCAGCGCCACCGCGCCGGTCGCCCTTGCGCCGCTCTTCCCGTTTGCGCCGCTCGCGGATCAGCTCCCCGGCCACCTCGACCGCCGGCTGGGCCGCCGCCGGTGCACCCGCCCCGGCTTCGGCCGGCAAGGCTTCGATGCTCAGTTCGCAGTCGCCGTCGACCCAGGCAAAGGCCTCGTCGACCGCGGCCCGCTCGGCCTCGCCGCGCAGCTCCAGCTCCCAGGCGAGAAAGCTGTCTTCCGGCTCCAGGTCGGGGAAGGCCGGCAGGCTGCTGAGATCGACCCTGCTGTGCAGTTCACCGAGGCCGTCCAGCTCGCGGAAGATGCGTACCGGGTCGTTGCCGGTCTTGAACAGGTGGGGCAGCGGCTTGAAGTGGATGCGCCAGCCGGACCCCGCTGCCGCCGCCGTTGCGCCGCCCGTCGCCGGGGCCGCCTCGGCCTGGCCGCCCTTGATCAGTGCCTCCATCCGCTGCTGCAGCTGCTGGGCCCGCTCCAGGTCCAGCTCCTCGCCGGCCCGGTTGGCGACCAGCATCGCCTTGAGGCAGTCGCCGGACTCCAGCAGCAGGTCGACCACCGCCTGGCTCACCTGGCGGCGTCCGTCACGCAGCTCGTCGAGGATGGTCTCCATATAGTGGGTGAAGGCCGCCACTTCGCCGAGGCCGAAGGTGGCGCTGCCGCCCTTGATCGAATGGGCGGCGCGAAAAATGCTGTTGACCAGTTCCGCGTCTGCGGCACCGACATCGAGGTCCAGGAGCCCCGCCTCCATCACCTCCAGCCCCTCGAAGCTCTCTTCGTAGAAGGTCTGCAGGAACTGCGACATGTCGGTGGTCATGAAGGGCTCACCCCAGCACTTTCTTGATCGTCGCCAGCAGCTGGTCCGGGTTGAAGGGTTTGACGATCCAGCCGGTGGCCCCGGCCGCCTTGCCTTCCTGCTTCTTGTGGTCGGCCGACTCGGTGGTCAGCATCAGCATGGGCGTGAACTTGTAGTTCGGCAGGGCGCGCAGTTCCTTGATCAGGGTGATCCCGTCCATCACCGGCATGTTGACGTCGGTCAGCACCAGGTTGACCCGTTTCTGCTTGGCCAGATCCAGGGCCTGTTTGCCGTCCGGGGCCTCGATCACCTCGTATCCGGCGCCCTTGAGGGTGAAACTCACCATCTGGCGCATGGAGGCCGAGTCGTCTACTGCGAGGATTGTTGCCATTGCTCCGTACTCCCGAAAAACGCACTACGAAATCGATTACCGCGGGACGGCGGATATCAGTCAGGATTCAGTGAGGTGCAGGCACTGCTGCAGGTCCAGAAGGCGGGCGGCGTCCAGCAGGGCCGCGCTCGGCGACTCCCAGCGCAGGCTGACGCCGCGCTCCGCCGCCTCACGAAAGAAGCTGCACAACAGCTGCAGCGCAGCCGCGTCGGCGCGCTCCACGGCCGAGGCCTGCAGCACCACCGCGCCGCCGGCCGCAAGGGCCTCGCCGAGGCGCGCGTGCAGCTCGGAAACCTGTGTGATATCCAGGGAGTCACCGCAGGAGATCGGCGCCTCTGCGTCCCCTTCCGGCCCGCTCACGACTTCGTCGCTCATCTAACGCCACCCGCCCGTTCTGCCTTGCGTGCACCACCGCCGGCATTGTCCTACCGGCACGCTCGGCCTTGATCTTATATATTTGTATTGGCGAACTCCAGCGAGTATAGGCGGCGCCTACCAAAACATGCCAGCCGGCTCCGCCGGCAATATCAACGCGCCGCGGTGGCGGCGCCGTGGCGGCCGTGCCCCCAGGGCTCGCCCGACCCGCATGATATAATCGCGCCCCTCCTCAGGTACGCGATGGGACTCCGATGGCGCAGTACATTTACACGATGAACCGCGTGGGCAAGGTGGTGCCGCCCAAGCGGGAAATTCTCAAGGACATCTCCCTCTCCTTCTTCCCCGGCGCCAAGATCGGCGTGCTCGGCCTCAACGGCGCCGGCAAGTCGACCCTGCTGCGGATCATGGCCGGCATCGACACGGCGATCGAGGGCGAGGCCCGGCCGCAGCCCGGGACCAAGATCGGCTACCTGCCCCAGGAGCCGCAGCTCGACCCGTCCAAGGACGTGCGCGGCAACATCGAAGAGGCGGTGAAGCCGG
>CAZMMH010000437.1:0-2335 GCA_964567315.1 uncultured Gammaproteobacteria bacterium | reverse complement strand
GACGGCAGCGGCGACCAGACCAGCCAGGCGCCGTTCACGGTGCAGAGCCTGAAGAACATGCTGGCCAAGTTCGGTGTCAACGTGCCGGCGAACGTCAGTCCGCAGCTGAAGAACGCGGCCGCGGTGGTGATCAACGCCGACCTGCCGCCGTTCGCCAAGCCGGGACAGACCATCGACATCACCGTCTCCTCCATAGGCAACGCCAAGAGCCTGCGCGGCGGCACCCTGCTGATGAGCCCGCTCAAGGGTGCCGACGGCCAGGTCTACGCCATTGCCCAGGGTCACTTGATCGTCGGCGGCATGGGCGCGGCCGGCAGTGACGGCTCCAAGATCACCATCAACATCCCCAGCGTGGGCCGCATTCCCAACGGCGCCACGGTGGAGCGGGCGGTGGCCAATCCGTTCGACAGCGGCGACTACGTGACCCTGAACCTCAACTCGCCCGACTTCACCACCGCCAGCCGCCTGGTCAAGGCGGTCAACCGGGTGCTGGGGCAGGGGACCGCCGCGGCCATCGACGGCGGCTCGATCCGCGTGCGCGCGCCGCTCGACCCGAGTCAGCGGGTGGCCTACGTGTCGACCCTGGAGAACATCGCGGTGACCCCGGGCGATGCCCCGGCGCGGGTCATCGTCAACGCCCGCACCGGCACGGTGGTGATCGGCGACAACGTCCGGGTCAGCCCGGCCGCGGTCAGCCACGGCAATCTCACAGTGACCATCACCGAGCGGCCCAAGGTGAGCCAGCCGGCGCCGCTGGCGGGTGGGCGGACCGCCGTGGTGCCGACCTCCAATGTGCAGATCACCCAGGAGAACGCCCGCATGTTCATGTTCAATCCGGGCGCCTCGCTGGAGGACATCGTGCGCGCGGTGAACCAGGTGGGCACGGCCCCGGGTGACCTGGTGGCGATTCTCGAGGCGCTCAAGCAGGCCGGTGCCCTGCATGCCGAGTTGATCGTGATTTGAGTGGCTAGTGGCTAGTGGCTCGCAGGAGAGGTCGACGTGGGAAAGGGAGTTCGGAGCTATCGGGACCTGAAGGTCTGGCAAGCAGGAGTTCGGGTGGCGGTGAGGATCTGTCAGGTCACCGACGCGATGCCGGACGGTGAAAGGTACGGGCTGATCGGCCAGATGCGGCGAGCCGCGGTGTCAGTGCCGTCGAACGTTGCCGAAGGGCATGCGAGAGGACGCACAGCCGAGTTCCAGCGGTTTCTGTCGATTGCTGCGGGATCGTTGGCCGAACTCGAAACGCAACCGATTTTGAGTGGTGAATTGAAATTGATCAGGAAGGAGGTCGTGGATGAGCTGATGGTGGAGTGTGACGGACCCGGGAAGATGACCCGAGGCCTGATCCGATCGCTGCACGAGAAACGCGCGAGCCACTAGCCACTAGCCACGAGCCACTAGCAATGAATCAACTCGATCAGGCCTATGTCTACACCGACTTCAAGGGACTCGCCGACCTGAAGCAGGCGGCGCGTTCCGATTCGCCGGCGGCGTTGCAGGCGGTGGCCAAGCAGTTCGAGGGCATCTTCTACCAGATGATGCTGAAGAGCATGCGCGAGGCGAACCTGGGCGACGGCATCTTCGACAGCCAGCAGAGCAAGCTGTATCAGAGCATGTACGACCAGCAGCTGTCGCTGGATCTGGCCAAGCGCGGCGGCCTCGGTTTTGCCGAGACCATCGTCCAGCAGATGAGCCCAAAGAATCCCCATGCCGCCGCCGGTGCCGTAGCGCCCAAGGGCGGCTACCCGGTGCCGCCGCGGCAGTTGATCGAGCAGGTGCGCTCGCTGGCGCCGAACCCGACGCCGCCGACCGCGCAGCGGGTGGAGGAGTCGGGCAGCGGCAGGCTGCTCGGTCCCGCGAGCGCGACCAGGCCGGCGTCGGCAGCGACGCAGTTCAGCAGCCCGCGCCAGTTCGTCTCGACGCTATGGCCTCTGGCCCGGGAGGCCGCCGGCAAGCTTGGGGTGAAGCCCGAGGTGCTGATCGCCCAGGCGGCGCTGGAGACCGGCTGGGGCAAACACATCACCAGCGGCGGCGACGGCAGCAGTTCCTACAACCTGTTCAACATCAAGGCCGACCGGCGCTGGAATGGCGCCACCGCGACGGTCAACACGGTGGAATATCGGGACGGCAAGGCGGTGAAGGGGCAGGCAGCCTTCCGCGCCTACGGCTCCTATGCCGAGTCGTTCCGGGACTACGTCGATTTCCTCAAGAGCAATCCGCGCTACGGCGATGCGCTGCAGCAGGCGGGGGATCCGCAGGGCTTCATCGATGGACTGCAGAAGGCGGGCTACGCCACCGATCCCAACTACGCCGACAAGATCAACACGATTCTCAA
>CAZMMH010000436.1:0-2343 GCA_964567315.1 uncultured Gammaproteobacteria bacterium | reverse complement strand
ACTCCACCTGCCCCGCCATGGGGATCGCCACCAGCAGGTCGCAGTGCTCGCGGGTAAGCCGGCGCAGCCCCTTGCCCTCGGCCCCCATGGCCAGGGCCAGCGGCCCGCGCAGGTCGGCCGCATACAGGCCGGTATCGCTCTCGCCGGCGGCACCGACGATCCAGATGCCGCGCTCGCGCAGCTCCCGCAGGCTGCGGGCCAGATTGGTGACCTGGACGAAGGGCACGCTGCGGTCGGCACCGCTCGCCACCTTGCGCGCCGTCGGGGTAAGTCCGGCGGCCCGGTCCCGCGGGGCGATCACCGCATGCACGCCGGCGGCGTCGGCGCTGCGCAGACAGGCGCCCAGGTTGTGGGGATCCTGGACACCGTCCAGCACCAGCAGGAAGGGGGGTTCGTCGAGCGCGTCGAGCAGGGCCACCAACTCCGCATCACCCAGGGGCCGGGCCGGCCGGCAGCGGGCGGCGACACCCTGATGGCGCAGCCCGTCGGCCATCTGCTCGAGGGTCTTGCGCGGGACCCGCTGTACCGGCACACCGGCGGCGGCGGCCGCCTCCAGCAGGGCCTGCAGACGCCCGTCCCGGCGCTCACGGTCAAGCCACAGCTCGAGCACACGCTCGGGCTGCAGGCTCAGCGCAGCGCCGACGGCGTGCAGCCCGAACAGCCGCTCGTCGTCGGCCATGGCGCCTCAGCGGTTCCAGGAGGCGGGCTGACTGGGCGGCGGCGGCTCGTAGGCCTTGGACTCCTGGCCCTCGACGACCGGCTTGATCACGATCTCCACCCGGCGGTTCAGCTGGCGCCCGGCCTCGGTGGCATTGCTGGCCCGCGGATCCATCTCGCCGCGCCCCACCGGACGCAGGCGGTCGCGACTCACCCCGCGGCTGGCCAGGTAGTCGGCCACGGCGTCGGCACGCAGACGGGAGAGGCGCTGGTTGTACTGCTCCGAACCGACCGAATCGGTATAGCCGAGGATGTGCACCACCGTATTGGGATAACGGTTGAGTACCCCGGCCACCTTGTCCAGGGTGGGCAGGAAGGCCGGCTTGAGCGCCGTGCTGTCGAAGTCGAAGGAGACCTCGTTGTTGATGTCGATCTTCAGGCTGTCGTCCCGCAGCCGCTGCACCTCGAGCTGGTGATTGCGCTGCTCCTCGGCCAGCTGCTGTTCCATCTCCTTCTGCTGGTTGTCCATGTAATGCCCGATGGTGCCACCGGCCGCCGCACCCAGCAGCGCCCCCACCACCCGGCCGCGGCCGGAGTGCTGGACCTGGTTGCCAAGCACCGCGCCGGCGATGGCGCCGATCGCGGCGCCGGTCTTGGCGCGCTTGTTGGGGTCGTCGGCAGTACAGCCGGCCAGGCCGATCAGGACCATCACAGACGTTACTCGCAGCCAGTTCTTCATTGCGGACTCCTCTTGCCACGGGGCTTGCGGCGGGAACGCTTGCGCGCGACGGCGCGCGGCTTGCGCTCCTCGACCGCAATGTCGAAGTCGATCTTGCGCTCGTCGAGATCCACCCGCACCACTCGCACGCGGATCGGATCACCGAGCCGGTAGCTCTGGCCGGAACGCTCGCCGCGCAGTCGGTGGCCGGCCGGATCGAAGTGATAATAGTCGTTTTTCAGCGCGGTGACATGCACCAGGCCCTCGACGTAGATCTCGTTCAGCTCGACGAAGATGCCGAACGAGGTGACGCTGGTGATGATGCCGTCGTAGCTCTCGCCCACCTTGTCCATCATGTACTCGCACTTGAGCCAATCGACCGCATCGCGGGTCGCCTCGTCGGCCCGGCGCTCGGTGGTCGAGCAGTGCTCGCCGAACTGCTGCATGTCCGTCGGACTATAGCGAAAACCCTTGGCCGGACCGGCGCCGACCATGCGCTTGAGGGTGCGCTTGACCGCGCCGTCCTTGCCGCCGGAGCGCAGGGCATGCCGAATCGCCCGGTGCACCAGCAGGTCCGGATAGCGGCGAATCGGCGAGGTGAAGTGCAGGTACTGCTCATGGGAAAGGCCGAAGTGGCCGATATTGTCCGGCTGGTAGCGGGCCTGGGACAGGGAGCGTAGCAGCACGGTCTGGATCAGGTGGAAGTCGGGCCGTTCCTGGATTTTGCGCAGCAACTCGGCATAGTGCTCGGCCTTGGGCTTGTCGCCGCCCTTGAGAGAGAGCCCCACCTCGCCGAGAAACTCCCGCAGATCGCTCAGCTTGCTCTGCTTGGGACCGTCATGGCAGCGGTACAGGGTCGGGAGCTTGTGCCGGGCGAGGAAGCGCGCCGAGGCCACGTTGGCGGCGATCATGCACTCCTCGATTATCTTGTGGGCGTCGTTGCGCACCACCGGCACGATGCAGTCGAT
>CAZMMH010000435.1:0-2347 GCA_964567315.1 uncultured Gammaproteobacteria bacterium | reverse complement strand
CGCGCTCAGAGCACGGCCCGCGGATAGGCACCGAGAATCTTGAGCAGGGAGGCCTCGCCTTCCAGCTCGGCCAGCGCCGCCGCCACCGTCGGATCGCTGCGGTGGCCAAGCAGATCGATGAAGTAGACGTACTCCCATTGCGCCTGGCGCGAGGGCCGCGACTCGATGCGGGTCATGGAGACGCCGTGGCGGGCCAGCGGCTCCAACAGCTTGTACAGGGCCCCGGCCTGGTTGCGGGTGGCGAGCAGCAGGGAACACTTGTCGTCGCCGCTGGCCGGCACGTCGACGTCGCCCACCACCAGGAAGCGGGTGGTATTTCCCGGGTCGTCTTCGATGTTGCGCGCCAGGGCCGGCAGATCATAGATCTCCCCGGCGCTGTCGCCGGCGATCGCCGCCGCGTCCGTCTCTGCGGCCGCCCGCCGCGCCCCCTCGGCATTGTTGCTGGCCGGCACCCGCTCGGCGTGGGCCAGGTTGGCGTCAAGCCATTCACGGCACTGGGCCAGGGCCTGCCCGTGGGCATAGACCCGCCTGACCGCGGCGAGCTCCTGGGCGTGGCTTAGCAGGTTGTGGTGAATACGCAGATTGATCTCGCCGCAGATACGCAGCCCGGAGCGCACGAACATGTCGTGGGTGTGGGTCACCAGCCCCTCGCTGGAGTTCTCCACCGGCACCACGCCGTAGTCGGCGCTGCCCGCCTCCACCTCGCGAAAGACCTCGTCGATCGCCGCCAGCGGCACAGCGGTGACCGAACCGCCGAAGTGTTTGAGCGCGGCGGTATGGGTGTAGCTGCCGGCGGGTCCGAAGTAGGCCACCCGCAACGGCTGCTCCAGGGCCAGGCAGGCCGACATGATCTCGCGGAACAGGCGCGCCATCTCGTCCGGCGGCAACGGCCCCGAATCCCGCTCCTTGACCCGGCGCAGGATCTGCGCCTCGCGCTCGGGGCGATAGAACAGCGTCTCGTCGCCCGCCTCCAGCTTGGCCTTGGCCACCTCGCCGGCCAGCACGGCCCGCTCGGCGATCAGCTGCTGCAGCTGGGCGTCGAGTGCGTCGATGCGCTCGCGCAGGGCCCGCAGTTGCGCTTCCGGATCCACCGCCACCTTCCTAGCCGATCACGCGCACGGAGAGCACGCCCTCGATCTTGGCGAGATCGTCAGCCACGCTCTGCGGGACTTCCTTGTCCACGTCCACCAGGGTGTAGGCAAGATCGCCGCGCGACTTGTTCAGCATGTCGACGATATTGAGACCGGCCTTGGCCAGGTCGGAGGAAATCTGCCCCAGCATGTTGGGCACGTTGGCGTTGGCCACCGCCAACCGCTTGCAGCCCTCGCTGCGCGGCATGCTCACCTCGGGGAAGTTGACCGAGTTGACGATGTTGCCGTTCTCCAGGTAGTCGCTCACCTGGTCGGCGACCATGATCGCGCAGTTGTCCTCGGCCTCGCGGGTAGAGGCGCCGAGGTGCGGCAGGGTGATCACCCGCGGGTGCTGCTTGAGCAGGTTGCTCGGGAAGTCGCAGACGTAGGCGTAGACCTTGCCCGCGTCGATCGCCGCGCAGACCGCCTGATCGTCGACGATGCCGTTGCGGGCGAAGTTGAGGATCACCACGTTGTCGCGCATGCCCTTGAGGCGTTCGGCGTTGATCATGCCCTTGGTGGCATCGATCAGCGGTACGTGGAAGGTGATGAAGTCACTGTTGGCCAACAGTTCATCGACGCTGGCGGCCTGCTTCACCGAGGCATCCAGCTGCCAGGCGCCCTTGACCGTGATGCCCGGGTCATAGCCGATCACCTTCATGCCCAGGGCCACCGCAGCATTGGCCACCTTGACGCCGATGGCGCCGAGGCCGACCACGCCGAGGGTGCGCCCCGGCAGCTCGAAGCCGCCGTAGTTCTTCTTGCCGGCCTCGGTCTGCTTGTTGATCTCGGCGTCCTCGCCCTCCAGGTTGCGGGCGAAGTCCCAGGCCTGGCAGATGTTGCGCGCCGCCAGCAGCATGCCGGCGATGACCAGCTCCTTGACCGCGTTGGCGTTGGCCCCCGGGGCGTTGAACACCGGAATGCCGCGCTTGCTCATCTCGTCCACGGGAATGTTGTTGACCCCGGCCCCGGCACGCCCCACCGCCCTCAGCGACGGCGGAATCTCCATCCCGTGCATCTTGAACGAGCGCAGCAGGATCGCATCGGGCTTCTGGATCTCCGAGGCGATCTCGTAGCGATCCCGGGGCAGACGCTCCAGGCCGGCGACGGAGATGTTGTTCAGGGTCAGGATCTTGTACATAGGCCAACTCCTTGAATGCAGTGGCTAGTGGCTCGTTGATGAGTGCTTCGCACAGTTCTTGGACGCCCGTGCGCGC
>CAZMMH010000434.1:0-2349 GCA_964567315.1 uncultured Gammaproteobacteria bacterium | reverse complement strand
ACGCCGCTCGGCAGGGTCTGCCGGTCGAACATCTTGTCCAGCACCAGGGCCGCGTACTCCGGCGAGTAGCCGAGCACGTCGCCCATCACGTAGACCACCTTCTGCCCATCCTGGGAGAAGATCGGCTTGGCCGCATCGACCCGGCTCACCTGCACCAGCCCGGCCAGGGGCACCTTGGTGCCCTGGGCGTTGCTGATGCTCAGGTTCTCGATCTGCTGGATCCGCGCACGGTCGGGCTGGTCGAGGCGCACGATGATGTCCTCGGCCTCCACGCTGGGGCGGAACACCGAACCGATGGTGCCGCCAGCGACCAGATCATGCACCAGCTTGGCGATCTGGCCCGGGGCCACTCCGGCCAGCATCGCTTTGCGCGGATCGACGTGAATGCGGTACTCCGGGCGAGTGGCGGTGACCGAATCGTGGACGTTGATCATGCCGTAGACCTTGCCGAAGTCCGCCGCCACCTCCCTGGCCGCCAACCGCAGCTTGGCATAGTCCGGGCCGTAGAGCCGGGCCACCACCTGGGCCCGGGTCGGCGGGCCCGGCGGCACCAGGAAGAGCATGATGTGGGTGCCGGCGAACTGCTTGCGCAGCGGCGCCAGGGCCTGCCAGACCTGCTCGCCGACCACGGCCGTGTGCGGGCGCTTGTCCTTGGGCAGCAGGTTGACGATGAGCTGGGCGATATTGCCGCCGCGCATCATGTCGTCGCCGCGCACCATGCCGGCGAAGCTCAAGGGCCCGTTACGGCCGAGATAGCCGGTGACGTTGCTGACGTACTGGTTCCTGGCAATCACCTGGGCCACTGCGGTCGCCACCCGGTTGCTGGCGGGCAGGGCGGTGCCGGCCGGCGCCTCGATCTGCACGGTGAAGGTGTCGACGTTGCCCTCGGGCAGCATCTTCAGACTCACCCCGAGCGGACTCACCGGACCGTTGATCCCCTGGGGCCGGACGAACTGCCAGGCCGGCATCAGCATCGATCCCGCGAGCAGGCCGAGCACGGCGAGAAAGAACAGGTTGCGCCCCAGGCGGTTGCGCTGCAGGGGCGTGAACACCGCCAGGTAGATGCGCCGCAGCGGATCGCCCGGCGCGGCGTCCGTCTCCTCCAGGGTCGGCTTTTCCTGGGCCGCGTGCAGCGCCGCCTTGTTGCGCAGCCACAGCCGCGAGACATAGGGCACCACGATGTAGGCCAGGATCAGCGAGGCGATCATGGCGATGGGCACGTTGATCGGGATCGGACGCATGAACGGCCCCATCATCCCGCTGACGAAGAGCATGGGGACGAAGGCCAGGATCACCGCCAGGGTGGCGATGTTGGTGGGGTTGCCGATCTCGTTGGTGGCGCGCACCAGCAGTTCGGCAAAGTCGCCGCCTGCGCGCACGTGGTGGAAGTGACGGTGAATGTTCTCGATCACCACGATGCCGGCGTCCACCAGCAGGCCGAGGGAGAGGATCAGGGCGAACAGGGTGATGCGGTTGATGGTCTGGCCCATGGTCATGCCGACGCCAAGGACCACGAACAGGGTCAGGGGTACCAGCAGGGTGACGATCACCGCCTCGCGCCAGCCGAGGAAGAAGAACAGAATCACCAGCACCACGCCGACGGCGATGGCGAGGTGCTCGATCAGGGTGTTGACCGCCTCGTCGGCGCGATGGCCGTAGTCGCGGGTGATGGTGACCTTGACCCCTTGCGGGAGGGCCTCGCGCTCCAGGCTGGCGAGCTTGGCCTGCACCGCGCGGGCCACGGTCACGGCGTTGGCGCCGGAACGCTTGCCCAGGGTCAGGGTGACCGCGGCCTCGGGATTGAAGCGCCCGGCGCCGGCGCCGCGCCCTTCGGCGAACCAGGCCTGCTGCTGGTTGTCACGCGGCCCCTCGACCACGCGGGCCACGTCACTGAGAAAGATCGGCCGCTGGTCCTTGGCCCCGACCACGATGCCGCCCAGGTCGCGCACCGAACCGAAGGTGGCATCGACCCGCAGCGGGATACGCTGGTTGTCCTGCTCCAGCTCGCCGCCGGGCACGATCACGTTGGAGCCCTTGAGCACCTTCAGCAACTGGTCCAGCGAGAGCCCGCTGCTGGCCAGGCGCTGGGGATCGACCAGGATCTTCACCGCCCGTGGCTCGGCGCCGATAACGTTGCTCACACCCACGTCGGGCACGCTGTGCAGCTGGGCCAGGAAATGCCGGGCCACCGCCCGCAGCTGGGTGCCACCGAGGGTGTCCGAGCTGAGGGTGACGGCCATGATCGGCACGTCGTTGATGCCGACGCTTTTCACCAGGGGCTGGCGCGCGCCCGGCGGCAGGCGGTCGATGTTGCGCTCGAGCTCGTTGTACAGGTACATCAGGCTGGCG
>CAZMMH010000433.1:0-2354 GCA_964567315.1 uncultured Gammaproteobacteria bacterium | reverse complement strand
GTCATCGGGCACGTCAGAAAGGTTCGGCAGGCAGCCGAAGCCTTGGGGCGGCGGTTCCTTAAGGGCGTGGGTGCCGCCAAGCGGCTTTACGTGCCGGCATCGGCTTGATGACGAACAGTGAGTGCGTCAATGACGTTGCGGCGTGGTCAAATCAAAAGCTGGGCAGAAGCTGGGTGTCCCCGAGTCGCCGACCCGAGTCGCCGAGTCGACCGCCCTTTTCAGCGGGCGAGGAAGGGAGTGAACGCGCCGGGGACGTCAGTTGGTGTGACGCGTCGCCCGTTGGACATCTCGTTTTTGCTAACCAAAAGCCGAGTTAGTTTCGTCGTCGGTGTTCGGCAACCAACACTTTGATCTTTAGCCGCATGATGTCTTTAAGCATGAGCATTTTTCGCGCATGTTCCTGATGCGCAATATCGTAGATCTGTTTTTTCAGCGCTTCGTTACCCTCTTTGGGTAGAGTCAGGGACCATTCGGTAAAAAAGGCATCATAGCTGTCGATCGTCTTGATCAGCTCAAACCGGAGCTTTTCCCTGTCTTGCTTCGGAACGGCCTTTAGGGCTTCCTCGACGACCGCATCGACGTCCGAGGTCTGTTGTTTGTTCGAAACGGGGAAGTGGATGATTTCAGACATGGCGTTGGATTCTGTATGGCCCTCTCGGCCCAATACGGGATTCATGTTTTGCGCCAATTCGTAACCGATTGATTGGCGATCAAAAATTCAGCGATTATTTGTTGCGTTTGCAACAAATATGCGCCTGTTGGATGGTCGATGTTGGAATGGGAGCAGTTGCGCTTGCTGGCCGGTCTATCGGCGCCGCGGGCGGGTGGAGTGAATTTTTCGTAGCGGGTTGCGCAGGGAGGGAGCCATGAACGCCTATCTGATCCTGGATCTCACCATTCACGACTTCGACGTGTTTCGCGAATACATCGAAAAGATTCCGGCGCTGATTCAGAAGCACTCGGGCCGCTACGCGGTTCGCGGGGAAAAGCCGACCGTCGTGGAAGGCGATTGGACGCCCGAGCGGGTAGTGGTGATCGAGTTTCCGTCGCGGCCTGCGGCCGAAGGCTTCCTGAGCGACCCGGAGGCCAAGGCGCTGTTCGCCATACGCCACCGATCCACGACCAGCCGGCTCATTCTGGTGGATGGCTGCCTGTAGCGCCGGCTGGCGGGATCAAACGACCTGTCCGGCGCACCACCCCGAAGCCCAGGCCCACTGGAAGTTGTAACCGCCAAGCCAGCCGGTGACGTCCAGCACCTCGCCGATGAAATAGAGTCCCGCCACCGTTTTGCATTCGAAGGTTTTTGACGACACCGCGTCGCAGTCGACGCCGCCCACGGTGACCTCGGCGGTTCGGTAGCCCTCGGTGCCGTTGGGCTTGATCCGCCAGTGGTGCAGGGCGTCGGCGAGAGCATCGATCCGGGCGTGGCTGAGGTCGGCCAGCGGCGTGCTGGCGAGCGGCGCTTCGAGCAGTACGGCCACCAGGCGTTGCGGCAGTTGCTCGGCCAGCACGGTCTTGAGCAGCCGCTTCGGGTGCTCGCGCTGCAACTGCTTGAGTTCGGCGGCGAGGTCCCGCTCCGGCAGCCAGTCGACGCTGATCGCCGCGCCGGGCTGCCAGTAGGAGGAGGCCTGCAGTACCGCCGGGCCGCTGAGGCCGCGGTGGGTGAACAGCAGGTTTTCGCGGAACGTCCGGTCGCCGGCGCTCACCGCTACCGGCACCGCGATCCCGGCCAGGGGCGCCAGGCGCCGCTTGTCCTCGGGCTGCAGGGTGAACGGCACCAGCCCGGCGTGGGTGAGTCGGACCGGAATGCCGAACTGCTCCGCCACCCGGTAGCCGAACGGTGTGGCGCCGGCGGTGGGGATGGAGAGGCCGCCGCTGGCAATCACCAGGGATTCGCAGCGGTACGGGCCGCCCTCGGCCTGCAGCAGGAAACCACCTCCCTCCGCGCGTTCGATCTTTTCGATATTCGTCTTCAGGCGCAGGGCGACCCCCGCGGCCTCGCACTCGGCCAGCAGCATGTCGAGGATCGCCTTGGCGCTGTCGTCGCAAAAGAGCTGGCCGTGGTCGCGCTCGTGATATGCGATGCCATAGCGCTCCACCAGGGCGATGAAATCCCACTGCGTGTAGCGGCTCAGGGCGGACTTGCAGAAGTGGCGGTTGGCGGAGAGGTAGTTGCCGGCGTCCACCTGCAGGTTGGTGAAGTTGCAGCGCCCGCCGCCGGACATGCGGATCTTGTTGCCCGCCTTGCGCGCGTGGTCGAGGAGCAGCACGCGCCGGCCGCGCTTGCCCGCTTCGATGGCGCACATCAGCCCCGAGGCGCCCGCGCCTACGATGATTACGTCGGTGTCATGCAT